>JACCQX010000092.1 GCA_013813905.1 Chloroflexota bacterium | reverse complement strand
GCCAGCGTGGCCAGCCTGGAGCTGACCGCCGAGGGCACGATCCGCGTGCTGACCGGGTCGACGGAGATGGGCCAGGGCACCAAGACGATCCTTCCGCAACTGGTGGGCGAGCAGCTCGGGATCGACCAGACGCTGGTGGTGATGGCGCCCCAGGACACCTCGATCGTGCCCGACAGCGGCCCCACCGTGGCGTCACGCACCGCGATGGTCGTGGGCGGGCTGCTCATCAAGGCCTCCGAGCGGATGCGGACTCAGGTGGAGGAGCGGATGCGGCGGCTCTTCGCCGAGTCTTATCTGGACTACGTGCGGGAGCACGGCGCCGTGCGCATCGACCAGCGTTTCGAGCCCTATCCCAACGTCCATTTTGATGACGGCACGTACCGCGGCGACGCGTACCCCTGCTACGGCTGGGCGGCTGCCGTAGCGGAGGTCGATGTCGACCTCGACACGGGCGAGGTCACCGTGCGTTCCGTGGTGGCCGCCGACGACATCGGCAAGGCCATCCATCCGGTCATGGCCGAGGGTCAGGTCGAGGGCGGCACGCTCCAGGCCGTGGGCTACGCCACGATCGAGGAGATCAAGCTGGATCAGGGGCGCTATCTCAACGACCGCCTGGCCACCTACCTGATCCCCACGGCCCTGGATGCGCCGCGCATAACGTCCATCCTGGTGGAGAAGCCGTTCAGCGGCGCGCCGCACGGCGCCAAGGGTGTCGGGGAGTTGCCCATGGACGTGGGCGCGCCCGCCGTGGTGGCGGCCATCCACGACGCGACCGGTGTCTGGATCCACGACCTGCCCGCCAGCCCGGAGCGCATCCTGGCGGCCATGTCAGCGGCCGCGGCGGACAGCGGACCGACCCCGCCCGGTTCATCGGTGGAGGCCGGCACGCTCGTCGGGCAGGCCGGTCACGCCGGCCGTGAGCCGGACGCCGAGGTCTCGGACGGCACGCCGAACGCCGATCCCGGGGCCCTGGCCAACGAAGCGGCCCCTCCGAGCGGCCTGGATCCCGATCCAGAGGCACGCACCGATCCCCTGCCCTTCCGCGCCCCGACCGACCCGCCGCAGGACTGGTCCCCTCCGCCAGACGACGAGACGCGACCGGAGGGCTGATCTCCACGATGATAGCGTCGCTGCCGCCGGTGCTATCATCAGCCGATGAGACAGCTGATCACCCGCATTGACGAGGAACTTCACGCGGACCTCAAGGAACGCGCCGCCGCCGAGGGTCGCTCCGTCAACTCCCTGGTCGGTGAGATCCTGCGTGACGCCGTAACGCCGGCTGACCCGCAGGCTGCGCTGAGGGCTCGCATCCGGGCACTGGGCCTGGAGGTGAACTGGACGCCCACCGGCGGTGATTCGCTCCCGCGCGACGAGGCCATCGAGCTGACTCGCGGCTGGGGCACTGTGGTGAGCGAAGCGCTGGAAGCTGATCGCGCTCGGCGGTGACGCTCGTCTACGCTGACACCAGCGCCCTCGCTCGAGCGTATCTGACCGATGAAGTCGGTCACGAGCAGCTACGGACCCTGCTCTTCGAGTCGGACTACCGGGTGGTCACCAGCGAGCTCGCTCGCATCGAGCTGGCCAGCGCCCTCGTGTCGGCGTCGCGCACAGGACGAACCCCAGGTTGGGAGGAGGTGCTGGCAACGATGGAAGCAGACACCGGCCCCGCCGGCATGATCGCCCTCATCGCGCTGCGACGGGAGCTGATCCTTCCCGCCGCCCTTCGTTTGGTGGCGGAGCATCGGCTTCGGACGCTTGATGCCATCCATCTGGCCGTGGCGATGGAGGAGGGTCCCAGGCTGGCGGCCGGCGACGAGATCCAGTTCGTCACGCTGGACCGAGACCAAGCCGCGGCTGCCCGGGCCCTCGGCCTCACGGTCCGGTAGGCTGCCGTCGTGCAGGGATATCGCTTCACCCTGAACGGCGAGGCCGTGGAACTGGAGGTACCGGGTATGCGCCGTCTCCTTGACGCGCTGCGCGAGGACCTCGGTCTGACCGGCACCAAGGAGGGCTGCGGCGAGGGCGAATGCGGTGCCTGCTCCGTGCTGGTCGACGGGGCGGTGGTCGATGCCTGCCTGGTGCCGGTCTGCCAGGTCGAGGGCTCGGACGTGCGCACGGTGGAGGGCATGGCCGACCCGATCACCGGCGCCCTCAGCCCGCTGCAGCAGGCGTTCCTGGATCTCGGCGGGGCGCAGTGCGGCATCTGCACGCCGGGCATGCTCATGGCCGCGCGGGCCTTCCTCGACGACGGCGGTGAGCCGACCGACGGCGCGATCCGCGAGGCCATCGCCGGCAACCTGTGCCGCTGTACCGGCTACACCAAGATCATCGAGGCCATCGCTGCCGCGTCCGAAGCTGGTGCGGATGGCCCGAAGCTGCCGCTCGACGACGTGGCTGGCGCCTGAGGATGCCCGTCGAGCCGCCGGTGACGACGCCACGCTCTCTGCCTGAGGCGTACGCCCTGCTGAGCAGCGGCGCGTACCGGCCCATCGCGGGCGGCACGGACCTGATGGTCCAGATCACTGGCGAGCTGGGCGAGCCGCCGGAGCGCGTGCTCGACGTGTGGCGGCTGGAAGAGCTCCGAGGCATCCAGGTCGAGGACGATGCGCTGGTGGTCGGCGCGCTGTCCACCTACACCGAGATCCGCCGTTCAGCCCTGGTCGGTGAGTGGCTGCCGGCCCTGGCGCAGGCTGCCGGTACCATCGGTGCGGCTCAGATCCAGAACCGGGGCACGCTGGGTGGCAACATCGTGAACGCATCCCCGGCGGGAGACACGCTGCCGGTCTTGTTGGCAGCGGATGCGAGCATCATCGTGGGCAGCGCCCGGGGCGAGCGCGAGGTGGCCGCCGCGGACTTCTGGACGGGCTATCGCGAGACCGCTCGGGCCGCCGACGAGCTGGTGGTCCAGGTCCGCTTCCCGCTGAAGCCGGCCCGCACGATCCGCTTCCGAAAAGTCGGCACGCGGCGCGCGCAGGCCATCTCCAAGGTCGTGCTGGCCCTTGCTTACCGCGAGGACGGTGGCGTGTGGCGCGATGTCCGCGTGGCTCTTGGATCCGTGGCGGCCACGCCCGTCCGTGTCCCGGAGACGGAGAGCGTGCTGGAGGGCGCCGCACCACGCGCGACCGTGGCCGATCACGCCGCCGCGGTCATCGGCCGGGAGATCAAGCCCATCGACGACGTGCGCTCCACGGCCGAGTATCGCCGTGCGGTCACCGGTCGGATCCTTCACCGCCTGCTGCGCGAGGAAGGCGGCTGGTGAGGGCGCTCAGCGAGGACCCGAAGGCTCTCCAGTGGCTCATCGGGCTGCTCATCGGCATCCCGGTCGCGGCTGTGCTGGGAGCCTCCTTCCCAGATCGACAGGGCTCACAATTCGTGCCCTTCCTCATCACGGGCGCGGCGGCCTTCAGCATCGTGTTCCTGGTCAGCGTGTTGATAACGCGCTGGTGGACCGCCCGCCGTGAGGCGCGTGAGGACGCCGGGCGCTATCGGCCCCGGCGCTAGCTTC
>JACCQX010000076.1 GCA_013813905.1 Chloroflexota bacterium | reverse complement strand
CGATGTTGGTCGGGTCCGTCACGTCATAGAGCGACATGCCGCCGACTCGCGTGGCGTCCGTCGCGTTGCTGCAGTTCTCGTTGTTGGTGAGCAGCACGTCGCCCTTGAACGCAGGCGTGTTGAGCTTCACGACCTGCATCCCCTCGCCGGGGAACGACTGGGGTGGGAATGCGGTGAAGCTGACTTCGGTCGGGTTCGCCGGGTCCGAGATGTCGACCGTGTAGAAGCCGCCGGTACCGCACGGCGAAGTGTTCGGCCGGCGCGCGGACAGGTAGGCGTAGTCACGGAAGGCCGCTACGTCGGCGATGTGGCTCGGCTTGTCGACGCCAACGGCTCCGCTGACCGTTAATCGCCCGATCAAAGCCACGTTCGAGCTCGAGGCCGGCAGATGCCCGCCAGTGCCGCCGTGCTGGCCGTGGTCGTCGTCCTCCAGAGCCGCCTGCAGCTCGTCCATCTCGATCGGGGTGTCCGCCGCGCCGTCGTCGATCCGGTGGGCTCGGTGACCCGGATCATCCCCGAGCGCGATCCCCGCGGCAGACAGCAGCATCGCAGCCGCGACCGGCAACGCGATGAGCCTTGTACGCATGCTCCCTCCTTAGCGCCCACCTGGACGCCCCTCCACCCGTCCGTAGGTTGGTGACCACGCGGTCGCCGGGAGTCCATCCCGGGGACGGGCCTCGTCCGCGCCGACCGAAGGGTACAGCGGCAGTCGCCGCCCGACAAGTCCCACGATGGCCGGTGCGGAGGGCCAGCGATCCTGTCACCCGTAAGCGGCCAGCGACTTTGTCACCCTCGAGCCCATGGACACGAGGGAGGCGATCGCGTTGGACGGCCGAGCACAGCAGCGACTGCTGATCCTTAACCACATCCTGGCGGGCGAGCTCTCGGCAGCCGAGGCAGCCGCGTTCCTGGGGCTGTCCCTGCGTTCGGTGCGCCGGCTGCTGGCCCGCTATCGCTCCGCCGAGGGAGCAGCTGCGCTGCTGCACGGCAACAGCGGCCGCTCGCCGGCCGACCGCCTGCCCGACGACACGCGGGCTCGGCTGGTCGAGCTGGCCACGTCGACCTATGCGGGCGTCAACCGGACGCACCTGGCGGAACTGCTCGCCGAGCGCGAGGACCTGGTCGTGGCCTCCCGCACCATGCGCCGGGTGCTCGCGGAGGCGGGTGTGCCGGCGGTCCGGCGGCGCCGGCCACGGGGCCATCGCACCCGGCGCGAGAGGATGTCGCAGGCCGGGCTGCTGCTGCAGGTGGACGGCAGCCGCCACGACTGGCTGGAGGGCCGCGGTCCCTGGTCGACCCTGGTGGGCGCCATCGACGACGCGACCGGAGTCATCACGGGAGCGGTCTTCCGTGAGCAGAAGGACACGGCAGGCTACTTCGCCGTGCTCGTCCGGACGGCCCGAGGACCATGGCCTGCCGGTGGGCCTCTACTCCGATCGCCACACCATCTTCTGGCGCGGCAAGGGCAGCCCCAGCCTACCCCGAGCAGTTCAGCGGCCGCCGTTCTCGGACCCAGCTGGGGCGCGCTCGGGAGGTCGCCGCCATCGCCTGGATCGGCGCCCGCTCGCCGAGCGCGAGGATCTGGTGGTGCCCTCTGGGGCACGGCCCAGGATCGGCTCATCACCGAGCTGCGCCTGGCCGGTGCCAGCACCATCGATGAGGCCAACGCCGTGCTGGCCGACTACGTGCCACGCCATAACGCGCGCTTCGCCGTGCCGCCGGCCAGTGCCGAGTCGGCCTGGCGCCCGCTGCCGGCCGGTCGACCAGCCGAGGCGGTGTTCTGCTTCCGCCATCCGCGCAGCGTGGCCCGTGACGGGACGTTCACCCTCGGCGGTCGCGAGCTGATGATCGCTGGTCGCTCCATGGCGAGCTGGAAGGGACGCGTGCTGGAGGTCCAGGAAAGGCTCGATGGCAGCCTCTGGGTGGAGTTCGACGGCGCGTTCCAGAGTGCCGTCCCGGCTCCCCAGCGGCCGGTCATCCTGCGCTCCCCCGGGCGGACCCGCGAGCGCTACGTCCCGCCGCCCGACCATCCCTGGCGCCGTTATCCTGCGGCGAGACCACGGTGCCAAAGTCGCTGACCGGTCAAGCGGTCAGGATCGCTGGCCCCCGACATGCTCTGGACTGGTCCCGCCCCTAGACGTCCAATGCTTCGCGCAAGTGGAGCTGGTGCATCACGTCGGCTCGGGTCAGCATGCCGATGAGGCGCTCGCCCTCCAGCACCGGCATCTGCTCGAAATCGTGCTCGCTCAAGAGGCCGATGGCGTGAGCGAGCGGATCAGCCGGCCGGACCGTGATGACGCCCTTGCGTCCCCCCATGACCTCCTCGACGCGCGCCGTGAGCCGCCGCTCCGCGGGGATCTTGACCAGGTCGCTGAGGGTCACCATGCCGATCAGCTGCCCATCGTGCTGCACCGGCACGGCGCGCTTGTTGGCGGGCAGGAGCACCTCTTCGATGAGCTGGGCCACCGGCAGCCCGGGCGGGACCGTGAAGGTGTCCGGCCGCACGATGTCGCCCACGCGAACGCGTCGGAGGCGCGTGTCCAGGACCACCTGGTCCAGGCTGGAGGAGGCGGCTCCGTGAAGGAACCAGCCGATGAGGATGATCCACGCGCCACCCAGGAAGTCCCGTTCGAGGATGCGCAGGAAGCCCCAGGCCATGAAGCCATAGGCCACCAGCTTGCCCATGTTCGCCGCGAGGTCGGTGGCCCGTCGGAGGTTGCCGGTGATCGACCAGACGATGGAGCGAAGAACGCGACCGCCGTCCAGCGGGAAGCCGGGGATGAGGTTGAACACCGCCAGCAGGAGGTTGATGACCGCGAGATAGCTGGCCGTCGCCTCTACCCGTGGCTCCGTGAAGCTCGTGGCTACGAAAAAGGCGACGCCGGAGATGACGAAGCTCGTCAGCGGACCAACGATGGCCACGAGGAACTCGGTGGCCGGCTGTTTGGCCTCGCCAGCCAGGTTGGATACGCCTCCGAAGATGAACAGCGTGATGGAGCGGGCATCCAGGCCGCGCGCCTTGGCCATGAACGAGTGCGCCAGCTCGTGGAGAAGGACCGAGGCGAACAGCAGGATGGCGGCGATGGCACCCAGGATCCAGGCCTCCGCGGCGGGCAGCCCCGGCACGGCCTGAGGGAAGAAGCCGATGCCCAGCGAGTAGGTGACCAGGCCGAAGATGACCAGCCAGCTGTAGTGGACGCCGACGTCGATGCCGGCGACCCGGAACAGCCGGATGGAATTGCTGAGCATCCGTGCAGCGTAGCGATGACCGGGCTCGAGCGCGAGCCCTCACGTGCTACGGTCGCGTCATGCGCATCGCGGTGGCCTCCGACCACGCCGGCCTGCCGCTCAAGGGGCCCATCCTGGAGTGGCTCAGAGGCGCCGGCTACGAGCCGGTCGATTACGGCACGGACAGCGCCGAGGCGGTGGACTATCCCGACGTGATCGCGCCGGCGGCGCGTGCCGTAGCAGCCGGGGACTGCCAGCTGGGCATCGTGCTCGGCGGCAGTGGCACCGGCGAGCAGATCGTCTCCAACAAGATCCGCGGCATCCGCTGCGTGGAGGCCACGGAACCGGTCACGGCGTTACTGGGACGCGAGCACAACGACGCGAACGTGCTGGCCCTGGGGGCGCGGATCATCGGCCAGGAGATCGCCCTGTCCTGCGTCGCGGCGTTCGTGGCGGGAGAGTTCTCCGGTGGCCGGCATGCCCGCCGCGTGGCCAAGATCACGCAGCTCGAGGCCGCCTTCGGCGAGGAGGGTCGGGGCTAGACGGGAGATCCCAGCGCGAGATCGTGGAGCACCAGCTGCTGCGCCACTCCGGCAGCAGCCCCCCAGTGCGCGGTGACGTCCCGGACCTCCGCCTGCGAGGGCAGTCGCCCACCGAGATAGACCCGGCCGACGGCCTTGCGCACCCCCAGATCGCCGGCCACCACGCGCGGCCGCCCCAGGGTCCTCGCCAGGAACCAGTCGGCGGTCCACGGCCCGATGCCGGGCAGCGAGATGAGGCTGAGCACTAGCGCCTCATCATCGAGTGCCTCGAGCTCGGACAGCTCGAGGTCACCGTCACGCACGGCCTGGGCCACGGCGATGATGCTGCGCGCCTTGGCGGTCGTCAGCTGAAGCGTCCGCAGATCCGCCACGGACGCCTGGGCGAGGGGACCGGCCTCCAGCGAGCGGACCTCCTGGCCGTCGATCGTGTGGAGCGTGCCATAGGCGATGGCCAGGCGGCGCCGGATCTCTGCCGCCCAGCGGAGGTTCACCTGCTGCGCGCTGATGGAACGGACCAAGGCGGTCAACGGGTCGCGGTGCAGCATCGGTCGCACCCCCCGATAGACGGCATCAAGGCTCGCGATACGCAGATCGCTGTCGACCAGGGCGGCGAAAGCGTCACCGCCGCTGACGAACATGCTGGCCACCGCTTCGGCGACGAGGCCGAGGTCGCCGGGCGCAGTGGCGACCTCCAGTGCCGGACACTCGATGGTGCCTATCGAACGAGCGAGATACGGCGCAGCTCGGGGCCCGATCCGGATGGTCCGCAGCGATCGATCGCCATCCCATCGGTCGAGGCCGTCGTCGCCCCATCTACCCAGCGGCGCCAGCGTCGCCGGGATATCCAGCGGAGGCGACAGCTCGACCACCATGGTCGATGTGGCGGGGCTCATGCGGGGGCCTCCGCTACCATCCCGCCGGTGAGACTCGCGCTCGTGCTCGTCGGCGCCATGTTGGTCGCTGCTTGTGCGGCACCTGTCCCCTCGCCCTCAGCCGCGGTGCCAGGCGCGACGCCGGCAGCGTCCGCCACGGCATCGGCATCGTCGGTCATGCCGGGGACCTCACCGCCACCCCCCTTGGCCTCGACTACCACGAACCCACCGGCGCCCACGTCGACAGCGCCCCTGCCCACATCGACAGCGGCCGGGCCCACCCCATCACCCACCCCCTCTCTGCCTCCGACGCCCACACCCGTCCCCACCACCAGCCCCAGCGCCTCTCCGCCCCAGGAACCCGGGCGGGTACGCGTCGAGCGAGACGTGGCCATGACGCCTCGCCTGCGCTGCTTCGAGTTCGCGAATGGGTGCGTCAACCTGGTCGACATCTACTACCCCGAGAACGCCGGTCCCTGGCCCGTCATCGTGACGATCCACGGCCGGCCGCGCACGCCGGCCGACATGGTGCCGGTCGCCCGGGAGCTGGCGCGTCGCGGCGCCGTGGTCTACAACGCCGACTATCGCGGCGTGCGGCCGATCAGCAAGGGCTTCCCTGAATCGATCATCGATGTCGCTTGCGCGGTGCGCTTCGCGCGCGCCACGGCCGGAGGGTACGGCGGCGACGGCGATCATCTCGTGCTCGTGGGCCACTCGATGGGCGGGTACGTGGGCAGCCTCGTGTCCCTGTCGGGTGACCGGTTCGCCGGTCCGGCGGGGAACTGCCTCGCGGACGAGGGCGGCGCGGTGGATCGCGAGGCAGCCCTGCCTGACGGCTTCGTGCACGTGGCCGGCGTGAGCATCATCCACGACGACCTGCTGCTCGACTGGATCTATTTCGGCGGCTCACCGGCCGAGAAGCCGGATGCCTGGCGGCGCGGCGAGATCCTCAACCACATCGGCGGCAATCCCGACCTGGTGGTGGGCATCATCTTCGAGCGACGAGACCCGATACTGGGCGATCTCCACGCTACGGGACTGCACCGCGCCCTGCGCGAAGCCGGCTACGACGTGCGGCTTCGCCTGACGGATGAAGGGACCACGCACTTCGACATCCTGGAGGTCCCCGGCCTGGGGGAGCGGGTCGTGCGCATGGTCGAGGAGGTGGTCGCGCGGACGCGCTGACGCCAGTCGAAGGCGCCAGCGGTCCGGCTGAGTGCGTCGGTCCGGCTGAGTGCGTCGGCCAGACTGCGGCGTCAGCCCTTGGGGCGGAAGGCCTGCTGGAGCGTCGCCGTGGGGAACATCGAGCCGCCGTCGCCCTTCGTGACGTAGCGGTAGAGGCTGGCCGTGAAGATGCCGCTCACGGCGGCACCGACCAGCGCGATGGCCGCCACAAGGATGACCACCAGGACGATGGCGGCGATCGCCAGCGGGACGGCGATGCTGGCCATGACCGCGATAAGCGCCCCACCCGCCAGGATCACGGCGAGCGCCAGCAGGCCGAAGACCAGGCTGATGCCCACGTTGCCCACGACCTGCTCGCCCCAGGTCCGCTTCAGCAGACCGCCGCTGCGCTTGACCGCCTCGATGGGCCCCACGTTCTCCACCACCAGCACCGGAATGGCCAGGAAGGTGGCGAGGTTCCAGGCCACGCCCACGATGGCCGCGCCGATGGCTCCCACGATGCCGCCGCGCTCCGCGATGGCACGCAGGATCACGCCCACGGTGGCGGAGATGGCGGCGTACCCGAGGATGGCGGGCAGCCGCGAGAAGGCGATGCGGAAGCCATCACGGGCCGTCGGGTCCCCGCCCTCCAACCGGATCAGGGCTCCTCCAACCAACGCCGCGTTGCAGAAGATGATGACCGTGTAGGTCACGAAGTAATAGAGGAAGCCGAGCACCAGCGTTACGGCGTCGAAGCCGCCGTCAGCCGCTCGCTCCAGCGCCCCGGTGGCCCACAGCGGCACGGCAAAGGAGATCGTCACCAGCACGGTGAGCAGGAAGGAGACCAGCGGGAAGATCAGTAGCTCCTTGTCCGACCGAAGGACGTTCCAGCTTGCCTTGGCAAGCTCCACGCTGCGACTGAACCGTTCGAACACCGAGATCCCTCCTTGCGCCCTGTCGAGCGCCTCCTCGCGCCGTGACGGGCGCGTTAGTGACCTGACCGAGACTGACGATACGGATCGCGCGATCCCTTGTCGCGGGACCTTTGTCTCGTTCTCCCTCGCCACTCTGGACCGTGTCAGTCCTCTTTGCTGTGCACACTCGCCGGGGACCGGCCGGATCCCCGCCACGGCCAGGACCCCGTCAGCTCGACCTCCAGTGAGAAGCTCAGGAACGTCCGGATGAGGACGATCCCGCCGAGCACGATGATGCTGTCGAAGGTCGGCTCGATGGCCACGGTCCGGATGATGTCGCCAGCCACCAGGATCTCGATGCCCACGAGTATGGAGCGGCCGACGCCACGGCGAAACCGAAGGTAGGCTCCTTCCCGGTCGTCGGCGAAGACCATGCGCAGGGCCAGTCCGGTGGCCAGCGCGATGCCCGCGACCATGACGGCGACCCCGACCAAGTCGATGAGCAGGCCCAGAACGTCGACGGCTTGACGCACATCCATGCGCCGATGCTACCCCGTGCCTTGCCCCGCCGGTCGAGCCCGACCCCGAGGACCGAGGCCGATGACCGCCACCGTGATGGCCACCAGACCAGCGACGGCGACCGTGAGGAGGGCCACTCGGAGGGACGCCAGTTCGGCGATGCCGCCGATGAGTGCCGGGCCGATGAGGAATCCCGCATAGGCCACGCCGATGACCGCGGAGGCGACCGCGCCCGAGCCGCCGCGGTCACGATCGCCGGCCAGCGAGATCCCGATGGGGAACATCACCGAAAGGCCGATGGCCACGAAGAGCAGCCCCACGACGGTCGGTACGGGCTCCGACATGGCCAGCGTCAGGGGCATGGCCACCGCGACCAGGAGCCCCGCCGCCGCGAGCGTCGCCCGGCGACCGAAACGCTCGATGACCCTCCCGCTGCCGAGACGTCCGACGCCCATCGCGGCATGGAAGGCGACGACGCCCAGGACCCCCACCGCGACCGGCATGGCGAGCGCCAGCCGCAGGTAGATGGCCGACCAGGTCTCGAGCGCGCCCTCCGAGAGTGTCGCCGCCAGGGTCACCGCTGATAGCAGCAGCACGAGTGGTGTGGCGCGCAGGTGGGCTGGGGCAGCGCCGGTGTCGTGAAGGGATCGGGCCGGCGAAGCCACCACGCCGCGGCGCCCGATGAGGGCCATGGCCAGCAGGACCGCGGGCGGCACGACCAGGTAGGCCGCCGGGAACGGGTCGGGGGCCGTCGCCCGGATGGAGCCCGCGACCACGGCACCGGCCGCAGCACCCAGGCTGAACGCCGCGTGGAGTCGGGTAAGGATCTGGCGACGAAGGTGCCGCTCCAGGTCGATGGCCGCACGGTTGATGGCGATGTCGTAAGCGCCGCTGGCACCGAAGAAGACGAGCAGCAGGATGGTCAGCAGGCCCACCGCCGGCAGCATCCAGAAGGCGACGAAAGAGAGGCTGAGGACGGCGCCCGTCGCCATGATGACCTTATGGGTTCCGACGGCTTCCACCTTACGTGAAGCCAGCCACATGGCGGGGAACGTGGCCAGGAAGCCGGTCGTCAGCATCGCCCCGAGCTGGCCGTCGCTCAGGTCGAGTGACAGCTTCAGATCCGGCAGCAGCACCTGCCAGACACCGAACAAGCCACCGAACACGGCGAACGCCACGACCAGCGAGAGCACCGGCGTAGTGTGGCCCGGGCACGCCGTGTACACGCCGCGGCGCCACCCAGGGACGTCGCCGGAAGGTTCCACGGGTCGTCGTAAAAGATGCCGGTTCCCCAGCGGATCGAGCCCGAACTCGCATTCGGGACTGCCGTCGGGCCGCACCTCCAGCCTATCGACGACGCGTTCGCCGGCCGCTACGCTCGCAGCATCGCGCGGCTCCCTCACCGGCCGTGCCGTCCTGAGAGGCTCGATGTTCCGCACGGCTCTTCGTTCGATCCGCCCGGTCCTGTTGCTGGTGATCGCCGCCACGGGGCTCTCCGGGTGCGGCCTGTTGTTTCCCGGTGGCTGGCCGCCGGTCGACGAGGGGATGCCGGAGGAGATCGGGCGGTACACATCCGGAAGCGCGACGATGACACTGTCCGGCGGCATGGAAGAGCGGGTGACCCTGGAGCTCGTCCCTGGCAGCAACGCGATGACGCAGATCGGGACACAGCTCCAGTGGCGGACGCAGGGCTGGGCCCTCGCCCTGTCTGGTTACTGGGACGAGCCAGGCGTCACCTTCGGCTCGTGGGGGTCGCTCCAGGTCGACCGCCTCACCGCCGATGCGCATTGGCAGACGAGCGACTGGGAGGGACGCTGCGATGTCGACTTCGAGGAGCTCGACGAGTCGAGCGCGTCAGGGACGGCCAGCTGCCAAGGGCTGCTCTGGCTGGACGCCCTCACGGGTCCTATCGGCTTCGGTATGCCGACGACGATCGAGGGGACGGAGCCGGTCGACATCGAGATCGTCTTCGAGGCACGACCCTAGCAGCACTCGAAGCGCATGATGATCAGATCTCCATCGACGCTACGTTCGGCGGATCCGGCCGGGCGCGAGCGTCACCTCGTTCGCGGGAAGCCCAGGTCTACCTGAGAGGTGCCGGGATCGGGCCAGCGGCTGGTGATGACCTTGGCCCGCGTGTAGAACTGCACGCCCTCCGGGCCGTACATGTTCAGGTCCCCGAAGAGCGAGTCCTTCCAGCCGCCGAACGAGTAATACGCCACCGGCACCGGGATGGGCACGTTGATGCCCACCATGCCCGCCTGGACCTCGAACTGGAAGGCACGGGCTGCGCCGCCATCACGCGTGAAGATGGCCGTGCCGTTGCCGTACGGGTTGTCGTTGACGAGCTTGACCGCGTCGCCATAGGTATCCACGCGCATGACCTCCAGCACGGGTCCGAAGATCTCGTTGCAGTAGGAATCCATGTCCGGGGTGACCCTGTCGAGGAGCGAGACGCCCAGATAGAAGCCACCGCTGTCGCGGCTCCCGTCACTGTCGCCCCCCTCGAGGCGGCTCTCGTCGGCGTCCGTGCCCGCGTCGTATAGCTCGTGGTCACGGCCGTCAGCCACCACGGCGGCACCCTGCTCGCGGCCCTTGTCGAGGTACGAGGCGACCTTGTCGCGGTGCTCCCGGGTGACCAACGGCCCCATCTGCGACTCGGGATCGTCCCCCGGGCCGACCTTGATCCTCGGCAGGCGTTCCTTGATGGCGGCCACCAGCGGATCGGCCACGTTGCCCACCGCGACCACCACCGAGACCGCCGTGCAGCGCTCCCCAGCGGAGCCGTAGGCCGCCGAGACCGCGGCGTCCGCGGCCATCTCGATATCGGCGTCGGGCAGCACGACCATGTGGTTCTTGGCGCCGCCCAGCGCCTGCACGCGCTTGCCGTTGCGTGTGCCCGTCTCGTAGATGTATCGGGCGACGGGCGTCGAGCCGACGAAGGAGACGGCCTTGACCCGCCGATCCTCCAGGATCGCGTCGACCGCCACCTTGTCGCCGTGCACCACGTTGAAGACGCCTTCCGGCACGCCCGCCTCGGCCAGCAACTGGGCCAGGAAGATGGACGCGGAGGGATCCTTCTCCGATGGCTTCAGGATGAAGGTGTTGCCGCAGGCGATGGCGTTGGCGAACATCCACATGGGCACCATGGCCGGGAAGTTGAAGGGCGTGATGCCGGCCACCACGCCGAGTGGCTGGCGTAGCTGGTAGACGTCGACCCCGCCGCTGACCTGCTCCGAGTAGGAACCCTTCAGGAGGTGCGGCACGCCGCAGGCGAACTCCAGGTTCTCCAGCCCGCGCGCGACCTCCCCCAGCGCGTCCGAGGTGACCTTGCCATGCTCCGCGGTGAGGTGGGCCGCGATCTCCGTGCGGTGCTGTTCGACCAGGTTGCGGATCCGGAACATGATCTCAGTGCGCTTCGAAAGTGACGTCGCGCGCCAGGCGGGGAAGGCCGCCTCAGCCACGTGCACGGCCTCGGCCATCTCCTCGCCAGAAGCGAAGTCGACCGTCCTGGTCTGCCGACCGGTGGCCGGGTCGTAGACGGGTCCGCTGCGCCCGGAGGCACCCTCGACGATGTGGCCCCCGATCCAGTGGCTGACGCGGCCGAGGGGCGATCCCGCGGGGGACTGAAGGTTCGGTCGTTCTGCGAGCTGTGTCATGGGTGGGGCCTCGTCGGTAAGTCGTGCAGAGGCTACTCGTCGGTCAGTGCGTGCGGAGCCTAGACGATACCCCGGACCCGACGCTCACCGCAGGCGGCGGCCTGCAAAGCTCCGTCGGTCACTCAGCGGGACTGATCCAGACGCCGGGCATCGACCGCTCATCTTCGGTGACGTGGCCGACGGCCACCAGCCGACCGTCCGGGGCCACGGCGACGGCACGCATCGCGCCCTCCGGTCCCGGCACCACGCGCGACCACGTCCGCCCGTCCGGGGAGTGCCAGGCGGCGGCGATGCCCGCTTCACCGCGCTTGAGCCGGCCGGACATCACATACCCAGCGGGCCCGACCAGGATGTCCTCCACGTCGGCGCGCGCGAACTCGTCGCTCGTCACCGTCGCCCAGGCGGCACCGTCCGGCGAGGTCAGCACGAGGGACACCGGCAGGCCCGTCAGCTCGTCGAGCGATCTTCCCACCGCGATGATCCCATCCGTTCCCGCAGTGACGCTCGATAGAGCCATCGGCACGGAAGGAACGTCGGCACGGGTCCACGTCTGGGCGTCCAGCGACACGAAGATGGCCGGCGGGCCGGGCTGATCCCGGTCAGTGGTGCCGACGGCCACCAGCACCTCGCCGCTGGCGGTGATATCGCCGAGGTAGGCGGCCCCGATATCCCGACCGAGCGCGACCCGCGACCAGTCGGTGCCATTGCTCGATGTCCAGACGGCGGTGCCCGTGCATTCGAGGTCCACGACGCAGCCGACCGCGACCAGGCCGCCCGCCCAGGCGGTGGTCGAGGTCATGACCGCACCATCGAAGGACCCCTGATCACCCACCCGCTGCCAGGCGAGTCCATCCTGCGAGGTCCACACGGCCGCTCGATCGGGGCAGCATTCCCCGCCCACGGCCACGAAACCGGCCGGACCGGCGGTCACCGACGTGAGCCGGCCCCTGGCCGCCCTGCCCTCGAGTGTCACGAGGTCCCAGTCTTCCCCATCAGGGGACGTCCAGATCGCGGCACGCCCGCCCTCCGTCCCGTTCGTCCCGCTACCGACGGCGATCAGACCCGGTCCCCCCGCCAACACGTCACGGATCTCGCCCTGGGACGTGAGCAGGTCGCGATCGGCTACCACCGCCCAGGTAGGCGGACCGTCCGCAGGCGCATCGGTGAGGATGCGGCTGGGGGCGCCGGTGGCAGTGGGAGGCGAGGCTTCGGCTCCGTAGGACGGCCTCTGGGGAGACCGCGTCGTGGCGTCGCCCGGCAGGGGCGGCGCCGACGTGCAGGCGGCGAGCGCGATCCCCACCACGAGGGCGGACATGGCCTGGGCGGTTCTCAAGAGCGTCGATCGAAGTTGAAGCATCGAACGCAGATGATGGACCAGTCGGCGAAGCGGCGATACCGCATAAAGGCGTCAGCCACCCGGGACCTTCGGCGGGCCTGCCAGCAGGAGTCCCAGGGCGATGCCACATCCGCCCAGCGCCAGAAC
>JACCQX010000032.1 GCA_013813905.1 Chloroflexota bacterium | reverse complement strand
GCAGGTCGACGCGATCCTCGACCCCGGGCAGCCCGTTGGGCACCTTGCGGAAGTCCCCGCGACCCAGGTCCTTCTGGCCTTCGAAGTCGAAGGGGCAATGGTCGGTGGAGACGGCCTGAAGGTCGTCCTTCACCAGTCCCGCCCACAGGTCCTCCTGGTGGTCGGCCGGACGCAATGGCGGAGAGCAGACGAACTTGGCACCCTCGAAGCCGTTGCCCATGTCTTCCAGGGAGAGGAAAAGATACTGCGGGCACGTCTCCGCGAAGGCCATGGCGCCGCGTTCGCGGGCGGCGCGAACCTCGTCCAGCGCGTCGCGCGCTGAGAGATGGACGATGTACACCGGCACGCCCGCGGCTTCCGCCAGGCGGATCACGCGGTTGGTGGCCTCGCCCTCGAAGATGGGGTAGCGCACCACGCCGTGGTAGTAGGGATCGGTGTTTCCTGCCTCGATGGCCTGCGCGGCCACCACGTCGATGGCCAGCCCGTTCTCCGCGTGCATCATGATCAGCGCGCCGTTCTTGCCGCTCTGCTGCATGGCCCGGAAGATCTGCCCGTCGTCGCTGTAGAAGACGCCGGGGTAGGCCGTGAAGAGCTTGAAATCGGTGACGCCCTCATCGACCAGCTGGTCCATCTCCGCAAGCGTCTGGTCGTTGACGTCGCTCATGATCATGTGGAAGCCGTAGTCGACGCAGGCATTGCCTTCAGCCTTGGCGTGCCAGGCATCCAGGCCCTCGCGCAGCGACGCTCCCCGCGACTGGACGGCGAAGTCGATGATCGACGTGGTGCCCCCGAAGGCGGCCGCCCGCGTCCCACTCTCGAAGGTATCCTTGGCGAAGGTCCCCCCGAAGGGCAGCTCCATGTGCGTGTGCACGTCGATCCCCCCCGGGATCACCAGCTTGCCGGTGGCATCGATGGTCCGGTCGACTCTTCCCTCCGAGCCCAGTCCGCCAGCCAGGTCGCGCCCGACTGCGGAGATCGTCTCGCCGTCCACCAGCACGTCGGCCAGCGCTGAACCGTCGGCGTTGACCACGGTTCCTCCGGTGATGAGCACGCGCATCCAGCCCTCCTCGGTGTGACTGCTCTCGCTCACTAAATGGTAGCGGCGCGGCGCTGCGTCCGATGGCCGCGGCCCGTGAGGATCTCTCCGAGGACGCGTCTAAGAAAGGGCAGATGGCGTCCGATCGGCTTGCACCGCTGGAGCATTCACCGCAGACTTCTCGGAGTCCATCTCAGGGGCCGCGACGGAGCCATCCGGCCGGAAAGGGGATCCCGGGGCCGTGCTAGGCGGGAATCGAAAGGCGGGGTCCGGCCCGCGCCGTTCTCCGGCCACGACACTCGTCGGGCGCGGGCGCGAGCTGGAAGCGCTGCGCCAGGCGACGCAGAAGGCGCTAGGGTCCGGCCAACCCGCATGCGCCCTGATCTTCGGCCACGCCGGGTCGGGCAAGACGCGCCTGCTCGCCGAGACACAGGCCGTCATCCGAGTCGAGCGCCGGTTCCAGGTCGTGGGGTACGAGCCCGAGCGGCATGTGCAGCTCGCCGCCGTTCGATCCCTCCTATCGCGGCTTGGTGGAGCCGCCGAAGGTGGAGACCCGTTTCGGGCGCTCATCGCCTCCGGCGACGCCACGCCGCTTGACCCTGTGCGGGCCTTCGAGGTTGCGTACCAGGCCTTGAGCAGCGCCGGTCCAGCGCTCATCGTGGCCGACGACCTGCAGTGGGTCGACGATCTCTCCCTCGCCATGTGCCACTTCCTCCTGCGCGCCGCAGGAGCCGATGGGCGATCGATCGTGTTCCTCGGAGCGTCGCGGGATTCTGCGTCCCTCGAGCGGTTTGCACGCTCCGTGGGTCAGACCCTGGGCGATGACCGAACGCTCATCGTGCGCCTCGAGCCGCTCGGCCGCGAGGACAGCATCCGCCTGTGCCGGCTCCTCGAGCCCTCCCTCTTGCATGAGGAGGCCGCAAAGCTCTGGCAGGTGGCCGGCGGCTGGCCGTTCTGGCTGGAGGAGCTCTGTCGCGGTGACGGTCGGCAGCGGGACGTGCGGAGCCTGGTCACGGACCACCTCCGAGGTGCCTCTCCGGACCCCGTGGCGCTTCTCGCCCTCCTGACCGTGACCGGGCGTCCGACGACGCTCCACGAGATCGAATCGATCCTCGGTTGGGATGATCCCCGCTGCGAGCTCGCAGCGCGAGCGCTCATCGACCGCGGACTCATCGCAGTCGATGGTGCGTCGCTGCGATTCGTCCACGACATCGTGCGCGAGGGGGCACTCGCCGGCCTTCCGAGGCGCGATGTCGTCCGCCTTCACCGATTGACCGCGGTCTATCTCGAAGAGATCGCCGGCGAGGACCAGATGCTCCTTGCCGAAGCTCTGGACCATCGCCAGCAGGCCGGACTGCCATCGGTAGACCTTGCCCTGAGGCTCCTGCGCTCACCGCGCCGGACGATGCTGGGCGAGGTGACGATCCGCCGGCTGGCGGCGATTGCCGATGATGCCCGGGCAGCGGACCCCGCGTCCGGTCAGCTCCGCTGGGAGACGGCAGTCCTGCTCACAGACGTCGGTCCCGGCGGCCTCGCGATGGAGCACTGGCTTCGGCTCATGGAGTCGGATGGGGACCCAGCGAGGCGTGCACGCGCAGCGCTCGAGGCCTCGCGCATCGCACTGCTGCAGCTCAACCGTCCCGACACGGCCAACGAACTGGTCGACCGCGCGTATTCGGAGGGCGTTCCCAGTCTAGCGCTCGTCGCGGAGCTCCATGTGGCGCGTGCGCATATCGCCGGTCTTGCGGAGATGGATCCTGTCCATGCTGGGACGCTGCGGAAAACGGCGTTCGAGCACGCGCGTGCCCTGGCAGCCCAGGCTGGCGGGATCGCGCGACTTCAGGGCGAGGCTCGCTTCGCGTGGCGCGAGACGCTCTTCGCGGCCTTCGATCTTGCGCGCATCGTGGAGGACGACCCGGAAGAGATGCGCCGCTTGTCCGAAGAGATGGCGCAGCTGGGTACCGGGTCCGACCGCACGTCGCTTCAGATCCGCTTCAGCATGGGTCTCGCGCTCCGATCGCTCGGGCGCTGGCCCGAGGCCGAATCCACCTTTGGCAGCGTCTGGCTGGATGCCATCCGTCTCGTCCAGCCGGCCGAGGCCGCGACGACCGGGACGTGGTGGGCAGAGGCACTGAACGTTACGGGCCAGCTCGAGCGCTCGAGCGAGATCGCGCGCGAGACGATGCTCGTCGCGCGGCGTGTCGAGGACGGCCCGGCGGTCGTCGACACGCGTTGGATGGTCGCCTTCAACGGGCTGTCACTCAGCGATTGGCGCACTGCGCTCGCCGAGCTCGAGGTCCTCCTGGATGCCCAAGACCCGCATGGCGCCGTGTGGACGCACATGGCCATCGCCACGGCGCTCCTCCGCCTCGGGAGGGATGACGAAGTGCTGCGCGCCGTAAAGCACATCAGGAGTGCCCTGGCCTGTGCGCGTGAAGGCGCGTGCAATCGTTGCCGGATCGAGCTCGGGGTGCGGGCCGCCGAGGGACTGGCACGCGCCGGACACGCTGACGAAGCGCGCTCCGACTTGACGGCCTGGGACCGCGCGCATCCCGAGCCGCATCCACAGGCGCGCTATTGGCGCCTCAGGGCCGAAGCATGGCTGGCAGCGGCCGACGAACGGTCCGACGAGGCAACGGAACATCTTGCGGCGGTGCGAGAGGCGGCCGCCCTGGCTGGGATGCGACTGGACGCCGTCTGGGCTGGTCTCGACCTGGGCATGCTCCTTCGCACCCGTGACCGCGCGGCCGCCGCGGCTGCACTCCGTGCTGCAGGCGCCGAAGCGGCGACCCTCGGAGCGCGCACGGAGCAGAAGATGGCCGAGCAGGTGCTTCGCGAGCTCGGTGTCCGGACTTGGAAGCGCGGCCCGGATGCCGGCGCACGCCAAGGGAGCGCCTCACTGAGCGAACGTGAACGGGAGGTGGCCAGCATGGTCGCCGCCGGGGTGAGCAACCGCGATGTCGCCGAAGCGCTCTTCCTGTCACCGAAGACCGTGGAGCGTCACGTCTCCAACGTCTTCGCGAAGCTCGGTGTACGTAATCGCACCCAGCTGGCCGTCCACCTGAGGGCCGACGGGACCCTTCGCAGCCGCGATGACGCGAATGGGGGATTCCCCCGATGAACCGGAGGAGCCGGCGGCCGTAGGTTCTCCCACAGCGAGCCGTGTGGCTCGAGAGAGGGGAGTGCCCGTGGGTTCGTTACTGCTGCTCGTGCCCGCCGACCGGCTGGCCAGTCTGGCTCCTGACCGCATCGCGTGCCTGGGTGCGGCCGGCGTGACCGATATCTCGATATTTCGGGACGCGACGACCGTCGGCGTCGTCGTGGAGGGCTGGGCCTTCGACGCGGCCGTCTCCGCGGACTCGGCTGAGGAGGCACTCGTCGCGGAGCACGGCGCAGCGCGTCTGCTCCATGAGGTCGCTGTCGTCGGCGTCCATGCGGATCAGCCCGCTATCGCACGATCAACCGGCGAGCCGGCCGGTGGACCCGACGGTCTCGTCCCCTTCCCGATCACCAGGACCGTCCTTCGATGACAGAGGAGAACATGATGAAGAGATCCCGGGGTCCCGCGCTGGGCGCGGTCTTCGCCCTGACCGCGCTGCTCGCAACGAGCCTCGTGGCTCCCGCGGTCGCGGCCGACCCCGACCGCGGCCCGAACCTGGACCGCGCGCTGTCGAGCGAGCTGCGCGGCGCCGGCGGCAACATCGCGCGCCATGCCGCGACCGGCCAGGTGCGCTTCGTGTCGGGGAGCGCCCCGCGACCCGCGGCCACCAGCGAGACGTTGGGCAGGCCGAGCACACCGCAGGCGGCCGCCCGGCGATTCATGGCCCGCTACGGCTCGCTCTTCGGCATCGCGGACGCGTCACGCGATCTGCGCGTGGCGAGAAGCGAGCGTGCCATCGGCGGCAACACGTTCGTCCGGTATCAGCAGCTGCACCGCGGCGTTCCGGTCCTGGGCGCCGAGATCGCCGTCCAGGTCGATGCCGCAGGCAACGTCATCTCGGCCAACGGCGAGGCATCGCCGGATCTGCGCGTCGACGTGACGCCCGCCCTGACCTCAGCCGCGGCGACACGCAACGCGTTGAGCGCCATCGCGAAGGCTCGTGGCGTGGCGAGGGGCGATCTCACGGCCAGCGTCCCATCCCTGTGGATATACGACCCGGCACTGCTCGGCGGCCGAGCCCTGCCGTTCACCCGACTGGTGTGGCGCATGGACGTCACGAACCGGGCCGGCGACATGCGCGAGCTCGTGCTCATCGACGCGGCTCGCGGCAACGTCGCCCTCCACTTCGACCAGATCGCGGAGGCCAAGAACCGCCTCACCTGCGATGCGAACAGCACGGCGACAAAGTATCCCTGCACGACCGCGCAGGCGGCACGGACCGAGACCAGCGGCCCGAGCGCCGTGGCCGACGTCAACAACGCACACGTCTTCTCGGGTCACACCTATGACTTCTTCTTCAACCGCTTCGGTCGTGACAGCCTCGATGGCGCCGGCATGGCTCTCGTGTCCACGGTGCGCTACTGTCCGGACTCGTTCAACTGCCCCTACCAGAACGCCTTCTGGGACGGTAGCCAGATGGTCTACGGCACTGGTTATGCGAATGCTGACGACGTGGTCGGCCATGAGCTGGCGCACGGCGTCACCGATCACACCTCGAGCCTCTTCTACTACTATCAGTCGGGCGCCATCAATGAGGCCATCTCCGACATCTTCGGTGAGTTCGTCGACCTCGCCAACGGGGCCGACGGCGCGGGCGGGAGCGGAGCCGGGGTCAGGTGGCTGCTGGGTGAGGACCTGCCCATCGGCGCCATTCGCGACATGGAGAATCCGCCGCTCACCGACCAGCCCGACAAGATGACCAGCTCGCTGTACTGGGACGATCCCAACGAGCAGGATGGCGGGGGGGTCCACTACAACAGTGGTGTGGCCAACAAGGCCGCCTTCCTGATGGTCGACGGTCAGACCTTCAATGGCCAGACGGTCACTGGCCTGGGCATCGACAAGGCAGCGGCAGTCTGGTATCGGGTCGAGGCGCAGTACCTCGGCTCCGCCAGCGACTACGCTGACCTGGGTGCGGCGCTGAACCAGGCGTGCAGCGACCTCGTCGGGACGACGCCGAAGAACGGCGCGGGGAGTCCCAGCGCCAGCGGCGCGTTCACGGCGGCGAACTGCACCGAGGTGAGCCAGGCGGTCCTGGCCACCGAGATGGCGCTCCAGCCAACGGCACCGGACACGTCAGCGCCCGAGGCGGCGGTCTGCACGTCCGGGACACCTGTGAACGCCTTCTTCGACGACCTCGAGAACACCGCCAGCGGCAACTGGACGACAGCGGCCATCGGTACCTCACCGATCACTTGGTACTACCCGCAGACCTCGCACTCGTACGACGGCTGGGATCCGACGTACGCTACTAGCGGCGACACGAACATCTGGGGCGACAATCTGGATGCGACTAGCGACTCGGTCATCCGGATGACGTCGGGGGTGACCATTCCCGCCGGCGGGCTTCTGCACTTCAAGCACGCCTATGGCTTCGAAGACGGATACGACGGCGGCATCGTGGAGTACCAGATCGGTTCCGGTACCTGGACGAACGCCGGTCCGCTGGGCATCGTCAACGGGTACAACGGCCCGGTAGATGCGCTCGGTGGCATCAATGGGTTCACCGCAGAGAGCAACGGCTATATCTCCAGCCGGATCGACCTCAGCAGCCTCGCCGGCCAGAGCGTGAAGTTCCGGTTCCGCATCGGCACGGACTATGCCATCTTCGACTACGGCTGGTTCATCGACGACGTTCGCATCTACACCTGCACCACCTCTGCGACCCGTCAACCCGATGGGTGGATCGCGGTCGGCACGGGCGCGTTCGTGGGTGACAACGTCTACAACACCACGGCCCTGGGCCAGAAGAAGTCAGGGTCCGCGCCCGTCGGCAGCAGCGTCAGCTTCAAGGTCTCCATCCAGAACGACGGCAGCGTGGCCGAGACTTTCACCGCGCAGGCCGCCGGCTCGACGACCTCGTATACCGTCAAGTACCTCCACGGCGCCACCGATGTGACGTCGGCGGTCGTGGCCGGTACCTACCAGACGCCGTCGCTGGCTCCCGGCGGCAGCCACCTGCTCAAGGTCAAGGTCAAGGTCAAGTCCAGCGCGGCGGTCGGTTCCAAGGTCTCGCGTCTGGTGACCATCACCTCGGTCGGGGACGCGACCAAGAAGGACGCGGTCAAGTACATCGCCAAGCGTTCCTGATCGTCAGGAGTGTTCTGCGAGCCGGGCAAGGAGCGCGCTGAGCTCCTCGCC
>JACCQX010000027.1 GCA_013813905.1 Chloroflexota bacterium | reverse complement strand
CACAACGGCTGGTGCCCGGAAGGCCAAGGGCGCCGCGGCACGTCCGTCGTCGGCGGTCCGCCCGGGTCGCCGCCGGCCGCCGGCCGCCAACGCCGCGTGAGCGGGCCGGAAAGCGTGCCGCAGGGCGCGCGACCGGCACTCGATCGGTTCCTCGGCTCGCTGGAAGCCAGTGACGCCTCCGAACACACCCGGCGCGCCTACGCCACCGGCGTCGGCCGGTTCATCGTCTGGCTGGCCGATCATCCCGAGGACGGCCGTGATTGGCGCGAACCATCGCGCCGGCAGCTCCGCGCCTACCTTGGCGCGCTGGATGCGCAGGGTCTCTCCCGCCGCTCCGTGAGCAGCAGGCTCGCCGCGCTGCGCTCCTTCTACCGGTACGCGCGCCGTCAGGGCTGGGTAGCCGGCGATCCGTGGTCGGCCGTCACGACCCCGCGGTTGCCCCGTCGGCTCCCGGCGGTGCTGGAGGTCGGTGAGGTGGAAGGCGTCCTTGACGCCATCGGCGGATCGGGTGGCCCGCTGCTTCTGCGCGATCGCGCCATCGTCGAGACGGCTTACGGCGCGGGCCTGCGCATCAGCGAGCTGTGCCAGGCACGGGTGGCAGATCTGGACCTTCGCCGCGCAGAGCTGCGCGTCCTGGGCAAGGGCCGCAAGGAGCGCATCGGCCTGTTGGGCGCGCCCGCCATCGACGCCCTTGACGAATACCTGCGCGATGGGCGCCCGCGGCTGCGCGCCGCGGCGGAGGGACCTGACCCCGGCACGCTCTTCCTCAACGCGTCGGGCGGCGCGCTCACGGTGCGCGGCCTGCGCTATCGAGTCGATCGACTATTCCGCCTGGCCGGTGTACCGCGAGGCGCCTCGCCACACACGCTGCGTCACTCGTTCGCCTCGCATCTCCTCGAAGGCGGCGCAGACCTGCGCGTCGTTCAGGAGCTGATGGGCCACGCCAGCCTGGCCACGACCCAGATCTACACGCACGTATCGCCCGGCCGGCTGCGCGATGCCTACCGTGATGCCCACCCGCGGGCCAGCCTCGAGACCCGCCCGCCGCGACCGTGACGGCCCGCAACCTGGCGCGGGCGGGGGCCATCGTGAGCGTCGCCTATCTGGGCTCTCGCTTGCTCGGCTGGCTGCGTCTGGTGGTCATCGCCAACCTGTTCGGCGCAGGTTCGGACCTGGACGCCTACTTCACGGCCTTCCGCATCCCCGATCTCATCTATCAGCTGGTAGCGGCAGGCGCCGTGTCCTCGGCGCTGATCCCCGTCCTGGCGGGCCTCCTTCACCGGGGCCAGCGCGATCACGCCTTCCGGGTCGTCTCCACGGTCATCAATGCGCTGCTCATCGCGCTCATCGTGGTCTCGGTCGTGATGGCTGTCTCCGCCCCCGAGATCGTGCCCATCCTGGCGCCCGGCTTCGACGTGGTGACGACCGAGCTGACCATCCGCCTGACCCGCATCATGTTGCTGTCGCCCATCCTGCTGGCCATGGGCGCGGTCATCTCCGCGGTGCTCAACGTGGAGAACCGCTTCGCCGCGGCGGCCCTGGCGCCGCTGCTCTACAACGGAGCGATCATCGGCTGCGCCATCGTCCTTTCACCATGGCTGGGCATCGATGCCCTGGCAGTGGGCGTGGTGGTGGGCTCGTTCCTGCACGTCGCGGTCCAGCTCCCGGCGCTCCGCGGCCGCTTCCGCTACGACCTCGTGCTGGACCTGCGCGATCCGGCGGCACGCCAGACGTTCCTGCTCATGGGTCCGCGCGCCATCGGCCTGGGCGCCAGCCAGGTCACCTTCATCGTCAACACGACGCTGGCCACCGGCCTCGCCGCCGGCTCCGTGGTGGCCTACAACGTCGCATTCACCATCCTTCAGATTCCCATCGGGATCATCGGTTTTCCCCTTGGGGTGGTCCTGCTGCCGACCATGTCCAAGGCTCTGGCGGCCGGCTCCGTGACGGAGTTCGGGCGAGTGGTGGTACAGGCACTGCGCCTGGTGCTCTTCGTGATGCTGTTCGTGACCGTGGTCGGTCTGGTCCTGCGCCGCCAGACCGTGAGCCTGCTGTTCGACTACGGCAACTTCGACGCCCAGGCGCTGGCGTTGACCTCGGACACGCTGGCCTTCTTCCTGCTGGGCACGGCGGCCCACTCCATGAACGTGATCCTTGCCCGAGCCTTCTATAGCGGTCAGGACACCCGCACGCCGGTGACCGTGGCCGTCGCCTCGGTCGTGGTGAACGTGGCCATCTCCG
The DNA here is from genome assembly GCA_013813905.1 of Chloroflexota bacterium. Classification (GTDB taxonomy): domain Bacteria; phylum Chloroflexota; class Limnocylindria; order Limnocylindrales; family CSP1-4; genus Palsa-1032. The sequence goes on along the minus strand of JACCQX010000027.1, from coordinate 10,003 downwards.
TGGCCACCGTCGGCTTCCTGGGGCTGCCCGGACTGGCGCTGGGCATCGCCCTGGGTGGCTGGCTGGAGGCGACCGTGCTGGCGTTCCTGCTGTGGCGGCGCAGCGCCTCGCTCGACATGGGGGCCCTGATCATGGCGATGGGCATCTTCGGCATAGGGGCGCTTCTGGCGGGCGTCGTCGCCTTCGCTACGGTGCGTCTCACGGAGCTCGGCCTTGGTATCGACCCTGGAAAGCCAGGGCTGCTGCTCCAGGTCGGGCTGGCCAGCGCGACTGCGGCGGTGACTTACCTGCTGTACAGTCGGGCGGTGCGTGTCCCCGAGCTGCCCCGCGCCCTCGGGTTGATCCGTTCGGCCCTACGTCGCGGATGAGCGCACCCACGGCCGCGGCTCGTTCAGAGCCTGAACGGGCGACCCGGATCCGCCGCGATCCGGCCGAGTGGGATGCTTTCGTGGCCGCAGCTCCCCAGGGCAGCTTCCCGCAGCTCACCGCCTGGGCACGCGCCAACGCTCAGAAAAGCTGGCGTGTGTCGAGGGTCGCACTGGCGAGCAGCACGGGCCTCGTCGGTGCTCAGATCCTGGTCCATCGCATGCGACCCAGCCCCTGGTCGCGCGGGTACGCACCGCGCGGACCCTTGGCCGAGGATCTGGATGAGAAGGCGATCACCGACTTCACCGCTTCGGTCCGGGCAGCCTCCCGACGTCTGCGCCTCTCACACTTGGTGATCGATCCGGAGCTGCCCGCGGGTCATGCCGCCGAAGGGTGGCTGGAAGGTCTGGGCTGGCGGCGCATCGGGGCCATCCAGATCAACCGCACGCGGGTGGTCGACCTCGCGCTTCCCGAGGAGGCACTGTGGTCGGGGCTGCGGGCAAGCGCGCGCTGGTCGGTGAACAGGGCTCGTCGCGCGGGCTACGCGACCGAGGATGCCGGCCAGGCCGGCATGCCCGACTTCGAGCGGATGTACCTGGAGACGGCCCGCCGTGTCGGCTTCCGCCCCGCCGCCGCCTTCCGCACCGTCTTCCGGGAGTTCGAGACCGATGGTGCCGCGCGGTTGCTGCTCGCCCGTGCCCCGGGCGGGGAGGCCGTGGCCACGCTCGTGTTGCTGACCTGCGGCCGGCGCATCATCGAGTTCTACGGCGCTTCCACGCGGGAGGGGGCACTTGGCCGCGCCAACTACCTGCTGAAGTGGGAGGCCATCCGGTCATCTCGCGAGCGTGGCTTCTACAGTTATGACATGTGGGGCACCGATGAGCGGGGCGTGGCCGAGTTCAAGGCCGGTTTCGGGGGCGAAGAGCGCGAGTACATCGGTGCCTGGGAGCTGGTCACCGACCGGCCTGCTCGATGGGTCCTGGACTCGGCGAGTCGTGCCCGTGGCCTGGCCGGTTCCATCCGGCGGGGGGGGCCGCGCTGGAGGCCCGCAGCATCGTCGAGGGAGGCGACCGGCCGGGACGAGGCAGTACAGGTGTCGCAGGTGCTCACGGATCCGCCTGCCGGCTGGGATGAGCTCACCGTAGCGTTGCCCGGCGGACATGTGATGCAGGGCACGGCATGGGCGCGATATCGGCTGTCACAGGGTGCGCGACCGCGCTACGTGCTCTTCGATGATGGCCGGGCAGCGCTCGTCATCCTGCGGTCCTCTCCGCTGCTGCCCGGTGCCACGGCGTCCGTGCGACGCGGACCCGTGCATGCCGGCGATGGGCCGGAGCGCCTGGCCTCCCGCGCGGCCGCGCTCGCGGAGTACCTGCGCAGGGAAGGGATCCGAGACCTCTTCATCGACCCTGAGATCGACGCCGATCCACGCTACGAGGCGGCCATGGATGCCCGCGGGTTCCGCGTGGCGGCCGAATTCCAGGCTTCCATCCACGTCATGCGCCTGGCCCTGCCCGACGGCTGCACCGAGGCATCGGTCTTCGCCGGCTTCACGAGATCGACGCGTCAGCGCATCCGCGCTGCAGAGAAAGCCGGCATCACCGTTCGCGACGACACGGACGGGCACCTGCTCGACGCCTTCGCCCAGCTGCTCCGGGAACGCGCTCAGGACCTGCGCATCGACCTGCGGCCCGAGACGGGATACCTGACCGCATGGCGGCATCTCGTGGCGGCGCGCCAGGCCAGGCTGCTGGTGGCGGAGCACGAAGGGGAGCTGCTGGGCGCGCTCCTTCTTTACGTGCAGGGCGGAATGCTGTCCACGGCATACTCCGCGGATCGTGCCTCGCTCCGGCGTCGCTTCCCGGGAGCCATGCACCTCGTGCGCTGGGCCGTGATCCGCGAGGCGTTGGCAGCCGGCATGTCAGCCGTGGAGCTGGGTGGCGTGGACCTGCCCGGTCACCGCGACCTGCCGCGCCCTGACGAGCCGAACCACGGGCTGTTCGAGCACAAGCGGTCGTTCGGTGCGGAGTGGATCGTCCGGACGCCGGCTCGCCGCATCGTGCTGCGACCCCTGGCCGAGCGGCTGGCGGCGACCCGTCAGGGAGTGCTGACCAGAGCACGCTCGCTCCGCGTCCGCCCGTGACCGCACCGATCTCCTCGGCCCGCGTGTCAGGGCTCGCGTCACTGGCAGACCTCCGAGGCGACGATGCTGCGTGGGACGCCTTCGTGGCCGAGTCCGCCGCGCCGTCGCACATGCAGCGGACAGCGTGGGCTCGGGCCAAGGCCGCGAATGGTTGGCGCCCGTTGCGCGTCGTCGCGGACGGCGGCTCTGGGCCCATCGGCGCCCAGGTCCTGTTGCGGAGGCTGGGTCCTGGACCCTTCTCGCTGGGATACGCGCCGCGGGGACCCATCGCCACGACCTTCGACGGGGCAAGCATCGCGGCCCTCACGGGCGCCCTTCGGAGAGCGGCCAAACATCACCGGCTGACGCATGTGACGGTAGACCCCGGGCTGGAAGGGGAGGGTCCTGGTGAGATCCTGCGGGCCGCGGGCTGGCAGCCGGCTGAAAAGGTCCAGCAACGCACCACCCGGCTCATCGACCTGGCGCGACCGGAGGCAGAGCTCTGGTCCGGCCTGCGCTCCAAGTGGCGCCAGTACGTTCAGAAGGCTCGTCGCGGCGGCTATGCGACGGAGGATGTCGGCGAAGCCGGTCTGGATGCCTTCTTCGCGATCATGGTCGATACCGCACGACGGCGTGGCTACATCCATCGTTCTGCGGATGCCTACCGACAGACCTACCGCGCCTTCGCCGATTCGGGCAGCGCACGGCTGCTCCTGGCCCGCGCCCCGGGCGGCGATGCCGTGGCCACGCTGATGCTGATCGGCTGCGGCCAGCGGATGACCGAGGTCTATGGCGGCTCGACCCAGGAAGGGGCCGAAGGCCGAACCAACTACTTGCTCAAGTGGGAGTCCATCCGCTCCTCCCAAGAGCGTGGTTTCACGAGCTACGACGTGTCGGGCACGGATCTGCCTGGCCTGGCCGCCTTCAAGGCAGGCTTCGGTGGCCGAGAGGTGACCTATTGCGGCACGTGGGACCTGGTGACGCTGCCGCTCCTGCGAGACGGGCTGGTGCGCGCTCGACGGGGCTATGTCCGGTTGGCGCGCCGGCGACACGGCTCGGCGGCTGCTGCGATCGCCGGCGGCCCGGCATCCCCTGATGGGTGACGGGCTGCGCCACCCGCTGGGCGAGCTGGTGGGACTGCTGGAGGCCCGCGGCCTGCTGCGCTCCGTGCTGTCGGCTGGCCCTATGCCACCGGCCGGCGTGGTGATCACGCACGTCAGCCAGGATTCACGCCGCGCAGGCCCCGGTGTCCTCTTCGTCGCCGTCCCCGGCCAGCACGCCGACGGGCATGCCTTCGCCGCCGCGGCCGTCACTGCCGGGTCGCCCGCCGTCATCGCGGAGCGCGCGATACCGGGCATCGCCGTGCCGCAGCTGCTGGTGCCCGCGGCACGCCCGGCCCTGGCGCTGGCGGCGTCATGGGCAGCGGGGATGCCCTCCCAGCGGCTGGGCGTCGTGGGTATCACCGGCACGGACGGCAAGACCACCACGGCCCACCTGCTGCGCGGCGTCATGGCCGCCTGTGGCCAGCCGGCCGGCCTGGTCGGAACCATCGACGTCATCGTGGGCGGGCGGAGCCTGGGCAACCCCGCCAGGTCGACCACGCCGGAGGCGCCCGAGCTGCAGGACCATCTGGCCGCCATGGTCGAGGCGGGCGACCTCTTCGCCATCGTCGAATCGACCTCTCACGGCCTGGCCCAGGACCGTGTCGCCGAGGTCGCCTACGACGTGGGCGTACTGACCAACATCAGCCAGGAGCACCTGGAGTTCCATCGCACCCACGAGGCCTATCGGGCCGCCAAGCGTTCGCTCTTCGAGCGCCTGGCCGTGGCGCCCGGCAATCCCGAGAAGGGCTGGGGCAAGTCGGCCGTGATCAACCGGGACGACCAGTGGGCCGATGAGTTCGTGGCAGCCGCGCGCGGCGCGGGCGCCACGGTCCTCACCTACGGGTCCGATCCGACCTCCGGTCCGGACATCCTTGCCACGAGCGTCCGTGAGGACGCCACGGGGATCTCCATCAGGGTCGAGACGCCCCGTTGGCGTGAGCGCGTGCATCTCCAGCTCGCCGGGCGCTTCAACGTGCATAACGCCTTGGCCGCGATCGGCGTCGCCGAGGTGCTGGAGCTGGATCCGGGGCGTGTCATCCCCGGGCTGGCTTCGGTCGAGGCGGTGCCTGGGCGCATGCAGCGGATGGAGGCGGGACAGCCGTTCCGGGTCATCGTCGACTACGCCCACACGGCCGACTCGCTGGCCAAGGTGCTCGATGGCCTGGGGTCCCTCGCCGCGGCCGGCGGTGGAGGCCTCATCGTGGTCTTCGGCTCGGCGGGGGATCGCGACGTGCTGAAGCGGCCGATGATGGGACGCGCGGCCGGAGAGCGCGCGCGCCTCGTGGTGCTCACCGATGAGGATCCGCGCTCCGAGGATCGCCAGTCCATCCTGGAACAGATCGCCGTGGGTGCCGAGTCCGCCGGCAAGCGCCGAGACCACGACCTGCTGCTCATTGCCGACCGGCGCGAGGCCATCGAGCGTGCGCTGGACCAGGCCCGGCAGGGCGATGTCGTGGTGCTCGCCGGCAAGGGCCACGAGAGCACCATCGAGATGGCGGACGGCCCCATCCCCTGGGACGAGGCCGAGGCAGCGCGGGAGGCACTCGCCGGTCTGGGCTTCCGGGCCGAGAGCCAGACTGGACCGTGTTGACCTCGTCGGACATGAGCTCGACCGTGCGCATCGTGGATGCCACGGACGAGGAACAGGGTGGGTGGGATGCGCTGGCCGTCCGCGCGCCACGCGGCGAGGCTTTCCAGGGCCACGCCTGGGGTGAGCTGAAGCGTGGGACGGGCTGGACGCCGCGCCGCTACCGGATCGAGGACGCCGGTGGGCCGCTCGCTGTCATCTCCATCCAGGAGCGCGAGCTGCTGGCGCCCCTGGCGCGTCGACTGCCGGGGCCACTGGGTGGCTCGAAAGCCCTGCCGCTGCTGGCCGGCCGGATGCTCTACGCGCCGCTTGGCCCGGTTTTGCTGCGAGAGGATCCGGCCGCCGTCCGGCAGTCGCTCGGCGCGCTGCGACGTATCGCGCGGAGCCGTCGTGCGGCGCTATTCGTGATGGATCCCACCTGGGAAGCGGGCCTCGGCCCAGCGGCGCTGCTCGCCGACGCCGGCTTCCGGCCGGCGGCACGGTCCATCCAGGTCGCGACTACCGGCATGCTCGTGCCGCTCGAGGCAGATGAAGCCGCCCAGCGCAAGCACCTCAACGAGAACGCCTGGCGCAACGTGAACCGCTGCCGCAAGGCCGGCGTGCAGGTCGTTCGCCTGGATGTGGCAACGCCACCCATGGAGCTCGACGCGGGGCTGGAGGTGGCCTACGAGATGCTCGCCGAGACCGGCCGGCGCAGGGGCTTTGGCGAGCACCTGCGTCCGGCGGAGTACCACAACGCAGGCATGCGAGGGCTCATCCGATCCGGTGCCGCATCGCTCTGGTTCGCGCTGCGCGAAGGTCGCGAAGCGGCGCACACCTTGGTCCACCACTGCGGCCGTCGGGCAGTGCTCTTCCAGGCCGGGGAGGGCGCCGTGGAACAGAAGCGGGTGCCGGCCAACTTCCTGCTCCAATGGGAGATCATCCGCTGGGCCGCGGGGGCGGGCTTCACCTATTACGACATGGGTGGTGTCGACAACCACGAGGCGCCCGGCCTGCCCACCGATGAGAGCCACCCGGTCTGGAGCCTCTTCCGATTCAAGTCCCAGTGGGGCGCGCAGCCGGTGCAGTTCTGCGGTGCGCAGGAGTACGCGCCATGGCCGCTCCTGGGCGCCTCGGTCCGGGCGGTCTGGCGCCGCCGGTCGGCCTGATGGGCGATGGACTTACTGGTCGAACAGCGCCCGGACCAGCAGTCGCATCGTCCGGTCCGTGTTGAAGATGCCCCGATTGGCGGACAGGACGATCGTCACGCCAGATCCGGGGAAGTACCACATGGCATTCTCGAAGCCACGTATGCCGCCCAGGTGGCCCACCGCTCGACGGTCGAGGAAGACCCGCGTGCGCATCCCCAGACCGTACTCGTCGAGCGGCCGGTAGGCCATCATCTCGGCCGTCGCTTCGGCCGAGAGGACCTCGCCGCCGTAGAGCGCGTCGGCCCAGCGGGAGAGGTCCCTCGGCGTGGAGGCCATCGACCCCGCCGCCCAGGCCACGGTGACCGCCGAGAGATGTGGGATCGCACGGCTCCGGCCGGTGTGGTCCAGGAAGCCGCCCGCGTAGCCCAAGTGACCGTGAGCCGCTCGGCGGGGCGTGGCCTCGTCGGGCTGGAAGACGGTGTGCTCGAGTCCCAGAGGGTCCAGGAAGCGCTCTCGGATCTCTCGATGCAGCGGGCTTCCGGTGGCCTCCTCCGCGACGCGCCCCAGCAAGACGAAGTTCGTGTTGGAGTAGTGGAAGCAGTCGCCCGGCGCGCAGTACGGCGCCGCCACGAAGCCCAGGATCTCGTCGAACGTCCAGCGGCGCGTCCGGTCGCGGAAGACCTCGTCGGCGTAGCGCGGATGCTCGAAGTAGTTGAACACGCCGCTGGTGTGCGCGAGCAACTGGCGTAACGTGATGCGCCGGGCGCGCGGGAAGTCGGGCAGGAAGTCCGCGAGCCGGTCGTCCAGAGTCAGCACGCCTTCGTCGGACAGCTGCAGGACCAGGGCCGTCAGGAACGTCTTGGAGATGCTGGCCACGGCGAAGACCGTGTCGGTGGTCATCGGCTCCTCGGGCTGGAGCGAGGCCAAGCCGGACACGCCGGTCCAGGTCTCGCCGCTGGGCAGCCGGATGGCGACCGACAACCCGGGCGCGGGGATGCGCTCCAGTGAGCCATCGACCACCGTCTGGAGGCGCGCGGCAAGCTCGGTGTCGATGGTGGCTGGGGCGGCGGGAGTCGGGGACGGCAGCACCGGCGCCGACGGTGACGCTGACGGGGACGGCGACGCCGATGCGGATGGCGGCGCGGACGGCGATGCCGATGCCGACGGTGTCGCCGATGCGGATGGCGACGCCGATGCGGATGGCGACGCGGGAGGGATCGTCGGATCGGTCGGCGTGGGTCCAGCGCTCGCTCCGGCGCGGGCGCTCGGACCCGGCTCCGGTGACGCCGGCAGTGGCGAGGTCGCCTCCGCGCCGACACTCGCCGACGGGCCGGCCGTGGCTGACGACACAGCAGTCGGCGCGGTGGGTGGCGCGGAAGCGCACGCGATGATCATCAGGGCAGCGGCCAGCGACGACACCGCTCGGCGCACGCGGGGAGCGGCCGACGCGGCGCGGCGGGCATGGGCTGCGTCCCACGGAAGAGATCCTGGCATCGGCCTCAAGAGGGGTTGGCTGACCATCGCCGAGCCGGGATGGCGCGAACCTCACGGTACACTGACCGTGCCATGGCCATCGAGCCGCTGTCTCCCAAGCGACCTCTCAGCGCTCCCGAGCGCTTCCTCGGCGAGCCCGCCGTACGGTCGCTCAGACGCCGCGCTTCACCCACGGTGCCCTACACGCCGCGTGCCATGGACGCGGCAGAGAAGCGCGTGGAACAGGAGCTCGCGCGGCACCACCCGGGCGCGGAGCTGTCAGGGGTAGAGCAGGCCTACCGCTTCGCTCGAGAAGCTCACGAAAGCCAGAAGCGCGTCAGTGGCGAGCCCTACGTCACGCACCCTCTCGCCGTGGCCCAGATCCTGGCCGAGCTCGGTCTCGACGTGGCAGCCGTGCAGGCCGCCCTGCTCCACGACATCCCGGAAGACACCGACTTCTCGCTGGGTGACGTCGAAGAGCGCTTCGGGCCAGAGGTGGCGCGTCTGGTGGACGGTGTCACCAAGCTCTCCAAGTTCGGCTCCGCGCGGACGCACGAGGAGCAGCAGGCAGAGAACATCCGCAAGATGTTCCTGGCCATGGCGGAGGACATCCGCGTGGTGCTCATCAAGCTCGCCGATCGGCTGCACAACATGCGCACCTTGAGCGGCCTGCCACTGGAGAAGCAGCAGCGCATCGCCCACCAGACGGCCGAGATCTATGCGCCGTTGGCGGAGCGGCTGGGCATCTGGCAGATCAAGTGGGAGCTGGAGGATCTCTCCTTCAAGGCGCTCCAGCCCGAGGCGTATCGCGCCCTGGCCGCCCAGCTGGAGTCGCAGCGGCGCGAGCGTGAGACGTACGTCCAACGTTCCATGGACGTGTTGCGCGAGGCCCTCGACGCGGCCGGCATCAAGGCCGAGATATCGGGCCGGCCCAAGCACATCCACTCCATCCACCGCAAGATGGAGCGCAAGCAGGTCGACCTCGGCGAGATCTACGACATCCATGCCGTGCGCGTGCTGGTCGATGAGCTGAAGGACACCTACGCGGCGCTGGGCGTGGTGCATTCCCTCTGGCGGCCGGTCCCGGGGCAGTTCGACGATGACATCGCGATGCCCAAGAACAACTTCTATCAGAGCCTCCACACAGCGGTCGTGGCACTGGACGGGAAGCCCCTCGAGGTGCAGATCCGGACGCACGAGATGCACCACGTCTCGGAGATCGGCATCGCCGCGCACTGGCGCTACAAGGAGGGCTCCAAGTCCGACCGCGCCTACGACGCCAAGCTGGCCTGGGTGCGCCAGCTCATGGACTGGCAGCGCGAGGTCTCGGACGCGACCGAGTTCGTGGAGGGCCTCAAGCTCGACATCTTCCAGGACCAGGTCTTCGTATTCACCCCCAAGGGCGCCGTCAAGGATCTGCCGGCGGGCGCCACGCCCATCGACTTCGCCTATCGCATCCACACCGACGTCGGGCACTCGACCATCGGGTCCAAGGTCAACAACCGCCTGGTCCCGCTCGACTACAAGCTCCAGAACGGCGACATCGTGGAGATCGTCACCACCAAGAGCGCCCACGGACCTTCGCGTGACTGGCTGGACAAGGTTCGCACCAACCACGCCAAGGAGAAGATCCGGCAGTGGTTCAAGCGCCAGCAGCGCGACGAGAACATCGTCCACGGCAAGGATTCGCTCGACCGAGAGCTGCGCCGCCTGGCGCGCACTTCGCTGGACAAGATAGGGGCCGAGCGGTTGACGGACGTGGCCGAGTCGTATCGATACGGTTCGCTGGACGACTTCTACGCCGCCGTGGGCTACGGCGCGATCAGCGCCCAACAGGTGGTCATGAAGCTGGGCGTGGCCGACGACTCGAGCGGCGCGGTGCTACCGCCGCTGACGCCGCCGCCCCCGGCCCGTACCGGCGGCGTGCGCGTCAAGGGCGTGGGCGATCTGCTGGTCCGCTTCAGCAAGTGCTGCCATCCTATCCCGGGCGACCCCATCGCCGGCTTCGTGACGCGCGGCCGCGGCGTCACGGTGCATCAGCGCACGTGTCCCACCGTGGTCAATGAGCGAGACGTGGCCCGCCTCATCGAGGTGGAGTGGGAGACGGAGATGCAGCAGACGTATCCCATCGCCATCCGCATCGAGGCCTTCGATCGCACCGGGCTGCTGTCGGAGATCAGCAACGTGGTGGCCGAGAACCGCATCAACATCGTCTCCGCCC
>JACCQX010000011.1 GCA_013813905.1 Chloroflexota bacterium | reverse complement strand
GTGAGGCCTCGATGGTCGGACACGATCGCCCGGTCGCTGTTCGAGAATGCCTCGACCAGCTCGGCGACCGTGGCACGCTTGGCCTCGGTCGGCATGTCGCCTCCTTTCCCTGGTGGGCGCCTGATGGCCAGACGCTCCCTGTGGCGTTCCGCGCAGGTGGGAGCGGTCTCGGCTGCGGCGCAGCGCGACCCGGGTGGAGACCCGTGACCCATGCCTCGGCGTGCCCGCCGGCGTCCCCCGGCGATGAGCCGGGTCCGGTCGACGATTTCGGTCCGATCCGTGGCGGCGGATCGCTCAGGTAGCGGCCCGTCGCCGCGGCGGGCACCTTCCAGGTGCTGCGGACGCAACGCTGTCTGTGGCGGAACGATGTGGCTACGGCGGCGGACCATGCCGACGCCGGCGGGGCTCTCGCCCCTGCTCTGTCGATGCCTAGGCAGCGGCCCTGGCGAGGATACCCGGGACGTCCACGCGGATGCCAGGGCCCATCGTGGAGGCCACGGTCAGGCTCTTGAAGTATTGCCCCTTGGCGGCACTGGGACGGGCGCGGTTGATGGCGTCCACCAGCGCGGCCAGGTTGTCGGCCAGTTGCCCCGCTTCGAAGCTCACCTTGCCGAATGGGACGTGGATGATAGCGCCCTTGTCCACCTTGAACTCCACACGGCCGCCCTTGACCTCGCGGACCGCTCGGTCGAGGTCGAAGGTGATGGTGCCGGACTTGGGGTTGGGCATGAGGCCGCGCCGGCCCAGGATCCGCCCCAACTTGCCGACCATGCCCATCATGTCCGGCGTCGCCAGAGCGACGTCGAAGTCCAGCCAGCCGGCCTCGATGCGCTTGACCAGGTCTTCGCCGCCGACCTCGTCGGCTCCCGCCCGCAGCGCTTCCTGCGCCTTGTCGGCCTGGGCGAACACCACCACGCGCACCGGCTTGCCGACGCCATGCGGCAGGACCACGGTGCCACGAACCATCTGATCGGCGTGCCGCGGATCGACGCCCAGCCGCACGTGTGCCTCGACGGACGCGTCGAACTTGACCTTGCTCGTCTCCTTCAGCAGCCCGACGGCCTCCATCGGCTCGTAGGGTCGGCCGCGCTCGACCAGCTTGACGACTTCCTCATAGCGCTTGCCGCGATCGGCCATGTCTTCGACTCCTCTGTGTCGGCCCGGGCGGGCCTCCCCCTTTTGACGCGGGGTGGGCGTGCCGGCTCGCCGTCGGCGGCTCGACGGCTGCCTAGCCGGTCACCTCGATACCCATCGAGCGCGCCGTGCCCTCGATGATGCGGCTGGCCGCGTCCACGTCCGCCGCGTTGAGGTCCACCATCTTGCTCTGGGCGATCTCCCGCACCTGGGCGCGGGTCACACTCCCGGCGCGCTCCCGTCCCGTCGTGGCCGAACCCTTCTCCACGCCGGCCGCCTTGCGCAGCAGATCCGCCGCGGGCGGGGTCTTGAGCACGAACGTGAAGCTGCGATCCTCGAAGACCGTGATCTGGGCCGGGATGACCTGGCCGCTCTGAGCGGCCGTCCGCTCGTTGTAGCTCTTGCAGAACTCCACGATGTTGATGCCGTGCGGTCCGAGGGCGGTACCGACCGGGGGAGCAGGCGTGGCCTTGCCCGCCGGCAGCTGAAGGGTGAGCACGATGCGGATCTTCTTGGCCACGGTTCAGTCTCCTGTCCCACAGCCAGGGCCGCGTCCGCGCCGGGCCGGGAGGATGGGGTAGGGAATGGTCAAAGCTTCTCGACCTGGAGGAAGTCCAGCTCGACGGGCGTCTCGCGCCCGAAGATGCTGACCAGCACCTTCAACTTGTTGCGTTCGGGGTTGACCTCGTCCACGGTGCCGATGAACTCCGCGAAAGGGCCGTCCGTCACGCGCACGCTCTGGCCCTTCTGGAAAGCCACCCGGTACTTGGGCGTCTCGACGCCCATCTGGCGGAGGATCTGCTTGACCTCGTGCTCCTCGAGGGGCACCGGCTCGTTGCGGCTGCCGGGGATGTTGCCACCGCCCACGAAGCTGGTCACGCCGGGGGTGTTGCGCACGACGAACCACGAATCCGGGTCCAGGATCATCTCCACGAGCACATAGCCCGGGTAGACCTTCTTCTGGACGGTCACCCGCTGCCCGGCGCGGATCTCGATCTCATCTTCCTCGGGGACCAGGACCTGGTAGATCTTGTCTTCCATGCCCATGGACTCGATGCGGTGCTCGAGGTTGGTCTTGACCTTCTTCTCGTAGCCCGAGTAGGTGTGGATCACGTACCAGCGCTTGTCGGGCGCCTTCTGCGTGATGTGGTCGAGGAAGTCGGTCATCACGTGGGAGGCGCGATCCTCTCCAGCACTTCGCCGAAGAGCAGATCGAAGAAGCCGATGTAGGCCCCTACCACGGCGCTGATCAGGAAGACCAGGACGGTGAGGTTGCGCGTCTGCTCCCGCGTGGGCCAGGTGACCTTCTTGAGTTCTGAGTACGACTCACCGACGAAGCGGCGGATCCGGCGAAACACTGTGGGCGTTGTCCTTCGCTATGGGGGTGGCAGGCGCGGCCGGACTCGAACCGACAACCACTGGTTTTGGAGACCAGAGCTCTACCGATTGAGCTACGCGCCTACGGTGCGGTGTCTTTTCCTCTATTTGGCCTCGCGATGGAGTCTGTGCTGACGGCAACGCGGGCAGTACTTCTGGAGCTCGATCCGGTTCGGATCGTTCTTCTTGTTCTTGCGCGTGGAGTACGTCCGCTC
>JACCQX010000006.1 GCA_013813905.1 Chloroflexota bacterium | reverse complement strand
GAAGGCACCAGCCAGATACAACGGCTGGTGATCGGCCGGAATGTGCTGGACCTTCGGGTCCAGTAGAGACACGGGAAAGGGAGGATCAGGACATGTCCGTCGCACGGAACACGGAGATCAGCGCGACCTCGAGCCAGAGCTTCGAGGACGCCATCAAGCAGGGCCTCGCGCGCGCAACGAGCACGCTGCGCAACGTCAAGGGCGCCTGGATCAAGGAGCAGGAAGTCAGCCTTTCGGGTGACCAGGTAACGGAGTACAAGGTCACCATGGTGGTCACCTTCGTGCTCGACGACGGACCCACTACCTGACCGATCGGCCTCCGGGCGCTCCGACGGCACGCCTCTGCCGGAGCGCCTCGTAGAAGAGGATCGCGGCGGTCGCTGAGACGTTGAGGCTGTCCGCCACGCCGAGCATCGGCACGCGCACGTCCGTTACGTCGGGTCCCGACCAGACGGTGCTGAGCCCGCGCGCCTCGCTGCCGAGCACGATGGCTACCTGGCCGGTCAGGTCGGTCTCGGTGTGTTCGCGCGCGGCGTCGACCCGGGCAGACACGATCCGGATCGATCGATCGCGTAGCCACGCCAGAACGGCGTGCGCCGTGCCCACCGCGAGTGGCACGGTGAACACGGTGCCGAGACTGGCGCGGATCACGTTCGGGTTGAAGAGGTCGGTGGCGGCATCCGCGACCAGCAGTGCCGAAAGACCGGCACCATCTGCCGTTCGCAGGATGGCGCCCAGGTTGCCCGGCTTCTCGACGCCCTCGACGACACCGATGAGGGGGACATCGGGGAGGGTGAGTTCGTCGAGCGTCCGCGTGGGCGGCTCGGCGACCAGGACGAGCCCCGTGTCGCGGTCACCGTAGGAGAGCCGTCCGAGCAGTCGAGGGCTGACCATGACGAGCTCCACGCCATCTCGTCCGAGGTGCTCGGCTTGCGCCTCCAGCCACGACTCGCTTAGCCGGTCGGGATCGACGAAGGCCTCGACCGGACGGACGCCCGCCTCGAGCGCACGCTCGATCTCGCGCTGCCCGTCGATGAGGATGCGACCCGCGCGCCGGCGCTCGCGTCCTTCGCGCAACGCCAGCGCTGACCGGAACCGAGGGTTCAGGGAGCTGGAGATGACTGCGGAGAGCGGCATCCCGCGAAGTATGCTGCGCGGCACGAGGTGCCTGGATGGATGCGCTCCGAAGTCTCTTCGGCGGCAGGAAGAAGGAGCAGAGGGACCAGGGCGGTGGAACGGACCCAGGATCGGGCGCGTATGTGGGCGGTCACTCGGGAGGCGGCGACTCGAGAGGCCGCGAGGGCGACTCGGAAAGCGATGGGATGCCGTGGGATACGGGCAGTGATGACGCTGTCGGCGACAGCGGAGCGGACGCTGGTGGGGGCGGTGACGGGGGTGGCGGTGACGGGGGCGGTGGTGGCAGCAGCTGATCGGAATCGCCTGGAGGTTCTGCGGAGGCCGTTCTCGTAGCCGGCACCGCCGACCGGGCGGCATAGCAGGCACTCATCGATGGATCGATCGTGAGGCGCGCGGCGGCACGGGCACCAGCTTCCCCTGACCCGGCCGCAGCCCCTGACCCGGCCGCCGGTGTGCTCCTCCCTGACATACGCGCCCCAGGACAACGTTAGCCGGCTGGGCCCGCCCCGGTTCCGTGGACACCCACCCTTGGCGGCAACGGGCCGCAGGAAGGAGTCCGCATGGGAGCCTCCCGATGTCCCTACCCGGCCGAGTCCAAGGCCGCCGAGGCGGCGGACGATCGTTATCACGTGGGGATCGGTCCTGCGGGGAAGGGTCACGGACACCGCATAGGGAATCACCCGATGCGAGGCGTCGTGCGCGGACCTAGTTTGGATGAGACGAACACCCCTGATGGAGATAGATCCGATGCGCCGTAGCCTATTCATGCCCCTGATCGCGCTGCTGGCCGCGGCCTGTGTGCAGGTCGGGGCGCCCCCGTCTGGCTCCGCGGTCATACCTTCCGCCTCGGCCGTCGTGCCGTCCGCATCCCCGGTCGTGCCGTCCGCCCCCGCAGCGACGGGCCCCCCTGTGAGCACATCACCCACCACCGTGCCGGGCACGCCTGATCCTACTCGCACCCGTCGGCCGCGCCAGCCACGTACCGATCGACCCACGCCGCCACCGACGCAGCCGCCCACCGTGGCGCCGTCCGAACCGCCCACCGCGCCTCCGACAGAGCCACCGTTGGCCGACCTCGTCGTCGGGGACTTTGAGTACCCAGGAGCCGTCTTCGATGGCGAGGACTTCGAGATCAGCTTCGTCATCCGCAACATCGGTCGGGCTCCGAGCGGCCCATTCCGGTACGAGTCCAGCGGGGGGGTTTCGGCTCTTGTCACGGGCCTGGACCCGGGCGGGGAGACGATCCGTCACACCGTGATCTTCACCGCGCCGGAGGGGGAAACGGCCGTGATATTCCTTGTCGTCGCCGACTCGGGGAGGGAGGTCATCGAGTCCGATGAGAACAACAACGAAGTGCAGCGGCAGATTCAGGTCGACGACGATGAGGTCTGATGAGACGCTCCCCTCTGACCGCCCCTGGTCGCGGTGTCGCAGCCGAGGCAGTGTCCCAGCTGAGGGAGTCCGCGGGCCGCGTGCATCGATCCAAGGGGGGTCCCAGGGAGACGGAGGAGCGACCGTGACGAAGAATCGCTGGCTGATCCGGGATCCGTTCGTATCTCTCTTGCTGGCAGTCGCCATCGGGTCGACCGGCTGCATGGGCGCCGCCCAGCCTGGTTCGCCGACCGATCCGCCAAGCGACCCTCTGACGGCGTCGCCGGCCGGCCTGTCGACCCCCAGCACAGCCCCGACACTGCCGCCCGGCCCGCTGCCCAGCGCGCCCGCCACTCCTGATGTGTTCTGCCAGAAGTATGCGACCACGATCGAGTGGGCCGACGCCGGCGACGATAGCGCTCTCCGACCCTATCTCGTCGAGCTCCTGCGCAGACTGGACGATATGAGATCGGTCGCCCCCTCCTTCCTCCTTGACGACATGGACGTTCTCATCGCTTATGCGGTGGCCGTCCGAGGAGAGGACTATGCCAGCGTGTACGCGCTGATGCA
>JACCQX010000193.1 GCA_013813905.1 Chloroflexota bacterium | reverse complement strand
GAACGGGACAACTGGACGCTGCCGCTGGGATTGACCCAGTTTCGCTTCGAGTTCTTCACCCAGTGGCCACCGCTGATGGCCGTGGTCGCGCTGGCTACCTTGCCCATCCTCCTGCTGTATCTCTTCTTCCAGCGCTACTTCGTAGAGGGCATCGCGGCCTCCGGTGTCAAGGGCTGAGCGTTACGCCCTGCCCGAGGCACCCCGCCTCGGCGGCGCGGTGCGGAGCGCGGCGGTCGACCTGTACTTCAACTCCTGGCGCCTCGTTCCGGCCAACGCGATATGGGGTCTGCTGCTCCTCATCACGGTGGCCGTCGCCGTGTACTGGTTCGTGGGTGCCGTGCTGCTGTTGGTGGTACTGGCCATCCCCACGGCCGGCATCTACCGGCTGGCGGCCCTCATCGCGCGCGGCGATGCGGCAGCCTTCTCAGATGCCGTTGAGGCCTACCGTCGATACCTCCGGCGGGCCCTCCTGCTGGGCCTCATCGGGACGGTCGGCACGACCGTCCTCGGAATCAACATCCTGACCGGCCTACTCACCTTGGGAGGGCCGCTCGGCTGGGCCATCGCGACGGCCGCCGCCTGGGGCCTGGTCATCTTCTGGGCCTGGTTGCTCTGCCTCTGGCCGCTCGTGGTCGATCCGCGGCGCGAGGGGGCCAGCCTTCGGGAACAGATGCGGCTCGCCGCGCTGCTGGTGCTGGCCTTACCGTTGCGGATCGGTGTGCTCTTGATGGCCACGGCGCTCCTCCTGGCGCTCAGCACGGTGCTCTTCGCGGCACTGATCACGATCACGCTCGCTTACTGCGCGCTGCTCGGATGCCGCTACGTCCTGCCGGCAGCTGATCGGCTGGAGGGTCGCGCGACCGTGCTCATCCCGGACCTATGAGAGACGGGCCCCAGCGATGTCCCTGACGCTGCCGGTCCAGGTCGGCCCGTCGCCCATCACCATCAACCGTGATGACCGGATCCTGGTCACCCGACCGGACGCACGGATCGAGGCCGGCGAGGAGCAGGGTTTCTTCACCAGCGACACCCGCTTCGTCTCTGCCTACGACGTGTGGCTGAACGGACGTCCACCGGTGCTGCTCAATGCGGCACCCATCCGCTACTTCTCGGCGCGCTACGAGTTCACGAACCCCGCCCTCATCGGTGCCTCCGGACCCATCCCCGCGGGCACGCTGGCGCTCCGGATCGACCGCACGGTCTCGGGGGGGCTGCACGAGGACCTCGACCTGGTCAACTACGGCCGGGACGTCGCCATCGTCACCATCGAGTTGCGCATCCACTCGGATTTTGCGGACATCTTCGATGTGAAGGAGCACCAGCTGGTGCGGCGCGGCACGATGCAGACTCGCTGGCTCTCCAGTGCGCGCGAGATCCGCACGAGCTACGCCAACCGATCCTTCCGGCCGGAGCTCGTGATCCGCGTCGAGAGAGCAGGCAGCGTCCCCCAGTTCGCCAACGGCAAGCTGACCTTCGTGGCCGTCGTGCGACCCAAGGACGCCTGGCACGTCTGCCTCAAGTGGCTGCCCATGGCCGACGGCGACGGACGCCCAGCGACCCTCGGCTGCAGCGCACTGACGGAGAGTCGAGCGGGTATCGTCGGACCAGCCCTTCCCTATGTCGGGCTCTCGACGCCCAATCACTCCGTGCGCAGCGCCTGGGAACAGGCGGTCCGGGACATGGAGGCCCTGCGTCTCCATGACCGCCAGGATGGCCGAGAGGCGGTCATCTCGGCCGCCGGCGTGCCCTGGTTCGTGACGCTCTTCGGGCGGGACGCCCTGCTGGTCGGCATGCTGGGCATCAGTGGCTATCCCGAGTTCGCAGCCGGCGCACTAGAGCGGCTGGCCGAGCTACAGGCCACGGATCATGACCCGGAGCGAGATATGGAGCCGGGCAAGATCCCCCATGAGATCCGTCGCGGTGAACTGACCCGCCTGGGCCTGCTGCCCTTCGCCCCCTACTACGGCACCCACGACGCCACGAGCCTGTTCGTCGTGCTCTTGTCCTACCTCTACCAGTGGACCGGCGACCGTTCGCTCGTGCAGCGCTACCTGGCCAATGCCGAGGCCGCCAGCGAGTGGATCG
>JACCQX010000142.1 GCA_013813905.1 Chloroflexota bacterium | reverse complement strand
GTCCCTCGGACACCTCGTCGGCCGCCTCGCCGGAACGTCGGCCCACGACCTCGCCTCGCTCGGAGCGCCCCTGGCCATACCTGGAGGGGGTCGGGACCGGCACGTCCTGGCGAGGTGAGCCGTCGCCGGGCGGTGGCACCCCAGGAGGCAGAGATCCGCCATCCGTCTCGCCGGGGAAAGGTCCCCAGTCCCAGGCAGGCACGTAGGGCTCGGAGACCGGTCCGACCGGACCCGCCGTCCAGTCGGGCTCGACCGGCCAGGCCACTCCACCACTCTCCTTTACGCCAGGCGTACTGGACGGTGCCGGCGTCAGCAATGGTGTTGCCACCGCAAGGTGGTCGACCGGCGCCCGGTCCGCCTGGCCCGGTGCAAGGCGCGGGATAGACGAAGAGTGCGGGATGTCATCCAGGGCCACGTATCGACCGCCGCGCCCGTCCGGCACGATGATCCGCTGCCCGAGCAGGACGACGCCACCGACCAGACCGTTGTACTCGGCGATAGCCTCCGCCTGCGCATGGTAGTCACGCGCGATCGAGCCGAGCGTGTCGCCGTCGCGCACGACGTGCTCTATGCCGCTGATGGGCAGGACGCGCAGTGACTGCCCGACGCGCAGCCGCTCCCAGGCCTCCATCCGGTTGGCCCACCAGATGGTCATGGTGCTGACCCCGAACTGCCGGGCCACGCTCCACGCCGTATCGCCGGCCTTGACCCGATACCGAGTCAGCTCGTAGGTGCGCCTTGACTTGCCAGTGGCGGGCGGGGCGGAGGGTACGAGGCTTGGTACGTTACGTGCCCCTGAGGAAAGGTCGATGAGCGGCGACGCGATCTTGACCTCCCCGGCAGCGCTGCCTTCCAACGGGCCGACCATACCGGGTGCCAAGGGTACGGGAGCTCGTGCCGAGGCCGGGGCGCCCGCCACGAGGGCCGCAACGACTGCCATCAGCATGCCCCGACGCATCACTGCCAGCGAGCGTCGGGCAACGGCGGCGGCGCGTCGGCGGTCAGCGCCGCGGCCTTCCCCAGGCGGGTGCGGCTGGTTCGAACGGACCTTCACCAGGGACATCTCCTGTGAACTGGACCCTGCATCGCCTGCGAGACGGGCCGACAATAGTGGCACATCCCACTTCACTGCCTCTTAGCGCGATCGGTCAGGACTCCGCGGCGGCCTGCTTGGTGAGCGTGGCCAGGAAATGTGCGTTGGATTCGCTCTTGGCCAGGCGGTTCAGGAGGAGCTCGATGCCCTCGGTCGAGCCGACCGCGCTGAGCATCCGGCGCATCGTCCAGACCATCTTCAGGGTGCCCTCCTCCAGCAACAGTTCCTCCCGGCGCGTGCCGGAGCGCTGAACGTCGATGGCCGGGAAGACCCGCTTCTCCGCGAGCTTGCGATCGAGGATCAGCTCCGAGTTGCCGGTGCCCTTGAACTCCTCGTAGATGACGTCGTCCATGCGCGAGCCGGTGTCGACTAGGCAGGTGCCGATGATGGTCAGCGAGCCGCCCTCCTCGATCTTCCGTGCGGCACCGAAGAACCGCTTCGGCGGGTACAGCGCGATGGGGTCCATGCCGCCGGTGAGGGTCCGACCCGAGGGCGGCAAGGCCAGGTTGTAGGCGCGCGCGAGGCGGGTGATGGAGTCGAGCAGGATGACCACGTCTCGACCGGTCTCGGTCTGGCGCTTGGCGATCTCCAGCGCCATCTCCGCGACATGGGTGTGGTTCTCGGTGGGCTCATCGAAGGTGGAGCTGATGACCTCGCCCTTGACCGAGCGGCGCATGTCGGTCACTTCCTCGGGACGCTCGCCGATGAGCGCCACCATGAGCAGGATCTCCGGGTAGTTGGTGGTGATGCCGTTGGCGATGTTCTTGAGGAGCATCGTCTTGCCCGCCTTGGGCGGTGAGACGATGAGCGCGCGCTGGCCCTTGCCGATGGGGTTGACCAAGTTGACCAGGCGCTGGCTGAGGTTCTTGGGATCCGTCTCGAGGTTGATCAGCTCGATGGGATGGATGGGCGTCAGCGTCTCGAAATGCGGCCGTCGCTTGGCGGTGTCGGGGTCGACGCCGTTTACCGACTCGACCCGCAGCAGGCCCCAGTACTTCTCGCCGTCCTTGGGCGAGCGCGTGACGCCGCCCACCCGGTCACCCGCCCGCAAGCCGAACCGCCGCACCTGACTGGACGAGACGTAGATGTCATCGACGCTGGGCATGAGCCCCCGACGGCGCATGAAACCGAAGCCCTCGTCGACGATGTCCAGGATCCCTGTGGCGTAGACCTGGCCGCCGCGTTCCACCTGTCGCTGAAGGATCCGTTCGACGAGATCTTCCTTGCGCATCTCACGCGCATCGGTAACCTCCAGATCGCCGCCGATCCGGACCAGCTCGTTGATGTTCTTGTTCTTCAGCTCGTTGATGTTCATATCTGTCGTGATGGTCCTTCGGCTATGCCGCGTATGGAACGAGTGGGTAGGTGCAGTCGGCGAAGCGGCCATGGGCTGACCTCTTCCTGAGATCTGGGAACTCCCCACCGAGGTCTTCGAAGGGAAGGAGAACCGACGCGCACGCCGATCTCAGCGGCAAGGCCGGTCGATCGGGGGCTGACGGGATGATAGCACTCCCACCGTGGGGGTCAAGCGGGCGCGGTCGCGTTCGCCTCGCTCAGTGCGTGGGTCCGGCTCCGCCGACCGCGGTCTCTTCGCCGGTCTTCTCGGCCACGACCTGGCGAGCCTTGTCCCAGTCCTCGCGGAAGGACTTGATGCCCTTGTCGGTGAGCGGGTGCTTGACCATCTGCTGGAGCACC
>JACCQX010000133.1 GCA_013813905.1 Chloroflexota bacterium | reverse complement strand
CGCGTCTCCAAGCCCTACAAGCTCGCCTCCCGCGAGCACCATCCCGACCGGACGCGGGTGCGGGTGGGGTCGGTCGAGATCGGTGCCGGCAGCCCGCTGCGCGTGATGGCCGGTCCCTGCTCGGTGGAGTCGCGCGAGCAGGTCTCGGCTACGGCGCGTTGGGTCCGGCGCGAGGGCGCCAGCGTCCTGCGTGGCGGCGCCTTCAAGCCGCGCACCTCGCCGTACCAGTTCCAGGGGCTGGGCATCGCGGGCCTCGAGCTGCTCGCCGAGGCGGGTGCCGGGACGGGTCTGCCGGTCGTGTCGGAGGTGACCGACCCCAGCCAGGTGGAGGTCTTCGACCGCCACGTCGACCTGCTCCAGGTGGGCAGCCGCAACATGCACAACTTCGTTCTGCTGCGGGCGGTGGGCCAGAGCCGCCGGCCGGTGCTGCTGAAACGCGGCTTCGGCGCGACGATCGAGGAGTGGCTGATGGCCGCCGAGTACATCCTCTCCTCGGGCAACCCCAACGTGATCCTGTGCGAGCGGGGTATCCGGACCTTCGAGCCGTCCACCCGCAACACGCTCGACCTGACCGCCGTGCCCGTCCTGCGCGAGCTGACCCACCTGCCCATCGTCGTCGATCCGTCCCATGGCACCGGACATCGCTCCCTCGTCCGACCGATGGCCCTGGCCGCCGCCGCGGTGGGCGCTGACGGGCTGATCATCGAGGTCCATCCCGACCCTCCTCGCGCACGTTCCGATGCCGACCAATCGCTCTCCTTCCCGGAGTTCGGCGACTTGATGGACGACCTTCGACGTTTGGAGTACCTGCGCGAGCCGGTGGCGGCGGTCGCGCCGCCGAGCGTTGCGGCGCCGGTGGAGCTGGAGCGGCTGCGCGACCGTATCGATGATGTGGATGCGCGTCTGGCGGCACTGCTGGAAGAGCGGGCGCATCTCGCCGTGGCCGTGCAGCAGACGCGTTCCAGCGGCGACCACGGACACGATGTCGCGCGGGAACGGTCACTCCTGGAGCGCGCCGCAGCGTCAGAGGGCAGCGTGCTCAGCGCCCAGGACCGGGAGATGGTCTTCGGGTCGATCCTGCGGGCGTCCCGCTCGGCGCAGCGGCGTTCGTCGGCCGTGGCTGAGGAGTCCGCAGCGGCCGAGGCGTCGGCGTCGGCCGCGGCAGGGCCGGGATCGGCCGCGTGAGATCGGGGAAGGTGGGACCGGGGCCGGTTCCTCGGCGCGTCGCGCCGGCCGGTCGCCTGCGGGGAGAGATCCGGTTGCCGTCGGACAAGTCGATCGCGCACCGGGCGCTGCTCTTCAACGCCATGGCCACGGGGTCGGCGCAGATCACGCTGCGACGCCCGGGGGCGGATGTGCTGAGCACCGTCCAGGTGCTGAGCGACCTCGGCGTAGTGGCCGGGATGGAGAAGACGGATGGGTCCGTCACGGTCACCGTCCGGGGCGGTGGGACGACCGATGCAGCGCGACTGGCGGGCGGAGGCGGCGAGCGGATGGACTGCGGCAACTCCGGGACCACGATGCGACTGCTCTGCGGCGCATTGGCCGGTCGCGCCGGTACAACGGCGGCCGGCCCGGCTGGCGAGGCAGTCGAGGCTTCAGGCCCCAGGGCGGCGGAACTCTACGGGGACACCTCGCTATCGTCCCGGCCCATGGAGCGCGTCGCCGGTCCCCTGCGAGCCATGGGCGCCGACGTGGCCACGACGGACGGACATGCACCAGTCCGAGTCGGCGGCCACCGACCGTTGCGCTCGATGCACCATGCACTGCCCGTCGCCAGCGCTCAGGTGGTGAGCGCGATCAGCCTCGCGGCACTTGCTGCGGAGGGGACGACGACCATCGACACGCCGGCAGAGACGCGCGACCACACCGAGCGCCTGCTGGCCTGGCTGGGTGCCGATGTCCGCCGGGAGGGCAGGCGCACGAGCATCAAGGGACCGGCCCGCATGCAGGCCCGGTCGCTGACCGTGCCGGGAGATATCTCGTCCGCTGCCGCGTGGCTGGTCGCCGCCGCGCTCCATCCCGACGCCGAGCTGCGGCTCCTGGATGTGTCGCTCAACCCCAGCCGGCTCGCGATCGTCGATGTGTTGCGCGAGATGGGCACGGACATCAAGGTCGAAGCGCAGGAGGCGCTCCCCGGCGGGTCATCACCCGAGCCGGTGGGCGACCTCGTCGTCAGGACCGCCACGACCCTGCGTCCGATCAGCCTGGGCGGCGATCGCGTGGCGCCACTCATCGATGAGCTGCCGCTCATCGCCGTGGCCATGGCCGCCGCGAACGGCGTGAGCGAGCTGCGCGATGCGGGGGAACTGCGCGTCAAGGAGTCCGACCGCATCGCCCAGGTGGTGCGGCATCTCGTGGCGATGGGCGTGAACGCCGAGGAGCTCCCCGACGGCTGGCGCGTGACCGGCGGCCGCCGTGCCCGGCTCGTCCCGCTGCCGGTGGGGACGGGAGGCGACCACCGCATAGGCATCGCCTTCGCGATCGCCGCCCTGAGCGGGCTCACCGGCGAGGCGCTGGTCGATGACCCAGCCTGCATCGATGTCTCGTACCCAGGCTTCTGGGAGGACCTCGAGGCGGTGTCCGACCAGACGATGGCCGGCGCCGCCCGATGAGGCGTCTGCGGCTGCTGACGGCTGGCGAGTCGCACGGCCCCGGCATGACCGGGATCCTGGAGGGTCTCCCGGCCGGGCTGCGGATCTCCACGCGCGGCGTCGACCGCGACCTGGCGCGCCGCCAGCACGGCTACGGGAGCGGGCGGCGCATGCTCATCGAGCGCGACCGGGTGGAGTGGACCGCCGGGCTACGCTTCGGCCGGACGCTCGGCTCACCGCTGGCCTTCAGCATCCTCAACCGCGACTGGCAGAACTGGCGCGACCGCATGTCCGTGGAGGCCGCCGACGGCGCCCGACGTCCCAAACCGGTCACGCTGGCGCGCCCCGGCCATGCCGATCTGGCCGGCGCCATCAAGTACGACACCGGTGACATCCGCGACGTGCTGGAGCGGGCTTCCGCCCGCTCCACGACCCCGCGCGTGTGCGCCGGCGCCGTATGCCGTCAACTCCTCGCGAATGCCGGCGTGCGGATCTGGAGCTTCGTCGATCAGTTGGGGACCATCCGCGCCTTCCCCGACGCAGAAGACCCGCTCACCGAAGTCGCCCCCGACTGGTGGCGACAGGATCTGGCCCGCCCGACCCCTCTACGCTGCCCCGACCCGGACGCGGAGACAGCCATGCAGGCGGAGATCGACGCCGTCTCGGCGGCCGGCGACTCCATCGGGGGCAGCTTCGTGGTCGTCGTGGAGGGACTGCCCATCGGGCTGGGCTCGTCGGCGGAGTGGGACACGCGGGTCGACTCGGCGCTGGCCGGCGCAGTGATGGGCATCCAGGCCGTGAAGGGCGTCGAGATCGGACTCGGCTTCGGCGTCGTGTCAAAGCGAGGCAGCCAGGTCCACGACGAAGTCGATAGCGGCCGGTCTAGCCGATGGGAGCGTCGCACCAATCGAGCTGGCGGCGTGGAGGGTGGCATGACCAACGGCGAACCGGTCGTGGTGAGGGCGGCCGTGAAGCCGGTGGCGACGCTGCGCAAGCCGCTGGACGCGGTGGACCTTCACACCGGGCAGCGCGGCCGGGCACACATCGAGCGCAGCGACGTGGCCATCCTGCCGCGTGCGGCCATCGTGGGTGAGGCCATGGTCGCGCTCGTGCTGGCCGACGCGTTGCTCACGAGCTTCGGGGCCGACACGATGAGCGACCTGCGGGCGGCCGTCCGGCGGAGACGTGCGCGCTCCGTCCGACCGCGTGCGACCGACGGCGCGGCATCCGAGTGAGCAGACCCGCCTCGACCGGGCTGGCCTTCCGGCTGCTTGGTCAGGGCATCGACTACTCCGCCTCGCCGGCCATGATGCGGGCGGCCTTCGCTGCCCTGGCGCTGCCTCACACCTACGACCTGGCCGACGTCGGCGCGTCCGAGGTGGCTGCGGCCGTGGAAGGGCTTCGCGCGGACGGGATCGGCGGTGGCAACGTGACCACGCCACACAAGCGGACGGTGGCGGCGCTGGTCGACGCGCGATCAGCGGAGTCCGAGCGGAGCGGCTCGGTGAACACGGTGGTGCGCGACGGTGGTCGGCTCGTCGGCCACGACACTGATCTACCCGCCCTGGTCGAGGCTATCGAGCGCCTCTGTCCGGGCGGCGCGCGACGGTCTCTCGTGCTGGGGGCCGGCGGTGCGGCCCGATCGGCCGTCCAGGCGCTGGAGCGGGGCGGAAGCGAGCACGTCGAGGTCGTTCAGCGCGGCGACGGATCGTGGGATCGCTTGCCGGAGCTGCTGGATGCCGCCGACCTGGTGGTAAACGCGACGCCTATCGGCACGGCGCGTCCTGCCGGGGTCCGCACGGAGTCAGACCGCGCGAGCACGCCCATCCCGGCGGGGCTCCTGCGACCTGACTTGGCCGTCCTCGACCTCGTCTACCGGCCCAGTCCGACTCGACTGGTGCACGACGCACGGCGGGCCGGTGCACGGGCCGCCGGTGGAGCGGGCATCCTCCTGGGTCAGGGGCGGCGCAGCCTGGAGCTTTGGCTGGGCCTGCCGGCGCCGGTCGAGGCGATGCGCACCGCGCTGCGCCAGGAACTTGGACCCGACGCCGATGTCTGAGTCGCCTGAGTCGATCGTCCTTGTGGGGCTGCCGGGCAGCGGCAAGAGCGCTGTCGGTCGCTGCCTCGCCGAGCGGCTCGGGCGCGCGTTCGTGGACACCGATGAGCTGGTGCATCGGCGCACCGGCAGGCACCCGGCAGAGCTCATCGAGGCAGGGGGCGAAGCCGCGCTGCGCGCGTTCGAGCTCGACGCCGTGAGAGAGGCCCGCGCGCTGCCGGGTGCGGTCATCGCCACCGGTGGAGGCACGGTGCTGGAGCCGCTCGCCCGCTGGGCGCTGTGGGATGAGGCCAAGGTGATTCGGCTGGACGCGCCCGACGATCGACTCCTGGGCAGACTCGCGGCCGATCCCGTCCAGCGCCCCCTGCTGCGCGGAGACGCTCCTGTTGCGCTGGCGAAGCTGCGCGAGGAACGTGCGCCGTTCTATCGAGCAGCGGACCTGACCGTGGATGCCACCGCGGACGTGGCCGCGGTCACGAAGCTGGTCGAGGAAGGCGTGCGCGACATCGCTCGAAAAGCCGCAGGTTCCCAGGCCGCGGGTCACGGCGCCGGCGCGGCTCCGCCTCGCACCCGCCGCCTCTTCGACGCGAAGCAACTCCGCGGCCACCCCATGGGTCCCACACACGCGCGGATCGTCCTGGGCCGCGACCTGGATAAGGCCGCGATAAGCGCCATCATCGAGGATGTGTCGACCGGCATCCCTGTGGTCGTGGCCGACGAACGGGCGGCTGCCGCGCTACCGCAGCTGATGGCCGCGCTCCCCCGGGAGCGGCTGCTCACCGTCCGCGGCGGCGAGCGAGGCAAGCGGCTGCGCTCCGTGGAGCGGCTGCTGGAGGCGGCAGCGGCAGCCGGGGCGGAGCGAGGCGACGCCTGGCTCTGCCTGGGCGGTGGCACGACCACGGACCTCGGCGGCACCGCCGCGGCGCTCTATCACCGGGGAGCGCCGCTCATCCACGTGCCCACCACCTGGCTGGGACAGGCCGACGCGGCCCTCGGCGGGAAGGTGGCCGTGGACCTGGCACGGGCCAAGAACTCGGCCGGAGCCTTTTGGCCTCCCGTGGCGGTGATCGCGGACGTAGCGTCTCTGCGCACACTGCCCCGCGCGCGCCTCCTCGACGGCATGGCCGAGTCACTGAAAGCGGCGCTCATCGGGGACCCGGCGCTGTGGCGGCTGATCGGGGAGCGCGGCCCAGCTGCCGTACGTACTCGCGATCCCGACGAGGCCGCCCGCTATGCCGTCGTGGAGCGCTCCGTCCGGGTCAAGCTGGGCATCGCCGCGCGTGATCCGTACGAGTCGGGCGAACGCCGGACGCTCAACCTGGGCCACACGCTGGGTCATGCGCTGGAGATCGAGAGCGGCTATCGCCTGCCCCACGGCCAGGCAGTCGTGCTGGGGATCCGGGCCGTGACCGCCATCGCCGAGGGACGGGGTGCGGAGTCCGATCTCTCCCATCGCATCGACGCCCGCCTCACAGATCTGGGTTTCGCGCTCCATCGCCGCTTCGATGCGTCGGCCGTCCGTCAAGCGCTGCAAGGCGACAAGAAGCGCCGGCAGGGCCGCCAGCGCTGGATCCTGCCCATGGCGGTTGGTCGAGTGGTGGAGGTGGATGATGTCTCCGATGCCGAGCTGGACCGTGCGCTTATGCGCATCGCTCCCAGAGAGGAGACACGATGAGGATCCTCCTGCTCAACGGTCCCAATCTCGGCCGTCTGGGCCACCGGGAGCCGGAGGTCTACGGCACCACCACGCTGGCCGAGGTGGTCGAGGCCGTGCGCGCGCACGCGGAAGTCCGGGGCGCACAGGTCGATGCCCTCCAAAGCAACCACGAGGGCGCTTTGATCGACCGTCTCGAGCAGCGTGACTACGACGGCGTGGTCATGAACCCGGGTGCGCTGGCGCACACTAGCTACGCCCTGCACGACGCCATCGTCTCCGCTGAGCGGCCGGTCATCGAGGTCCACATCAGCGATATCCGCGCCCGGGAGGCGTGGCGCATCTCCGTCCTGGAGCCGGTCGTGGCCGGACAGGTCATCGGTCGGGGCTGGCAAGGCTATCTCGAGGCGGTCGACCTCCTTCTGGCACGCCAGCAACCAACCCCCACCGGGGAGGACGCGTGATCGCGCCGGCCGCGCCACGGGCGGGGAGCGGCGTCGTCGCCGTCGAGTGGAGCGCCGACACGCTCACCCCTGTCTCCGCCGGACTGCGCCTGGGCGACCGGCTGGCCTTCATCCTGGAAAGCGTCGAGGGCGGGGCGCGCTACGGGCGCTACTCCATGGTCGGTGTGCGTGGCCGGACGCTCACGGTGGATGGCTCCACGGCCGTGATCCAGGCAGCCGACGGAAGCGAGGTGAAGCGATTCGCGACGGATGACCCGCTGGAGGCGCTGCGCACCATGCTGCCCGTGATCCCGAGCGACCCAGGGTTCCCTTTCCCGCTCTCTGCGGGCGTCGGCTACCTGGCCTACGAAGCCGCGTCTCGCTGGGAGCGGCTGCCCGTCCCAGAAGCTGATCCGGTCGATCTTCCCGAGGCCTGCTTCCACCTGCCCGAGGTCGTCATCGTCTTCGATCACCTCGCCCAGTCGGCGACTTTGGCGACCATCGACGATGGGGAGGCGGACGGCAGGCTGACGGCGGTGGCCGGACTCCTGGCGCGACCGGTCGAGGAAGAGCGACCCGTTCAGCTGGATCGTGGCCCCCGCGCGGTCGCTGCCCTTCCCGCGGGCGGGAAGGACGCGGCGCGCTACGAGACCGGGGTTGCCTCGCTGGTGGCCGATATCCGCGCCGGCGAGATGCTTCAAGCAGTGCTGGCGCGCCGCTTCACGATCTCCTGCGCCGCAGCGCCGCTCGCCGTCTACCGGGCACTGCGGCGGATCAACCCGTCGCCGCACCTCTTCTTCATCGATCTGGGCGCCGGTCGGGCAATCCTGGGCGCATCGCCGGAGCTGCTGGTGCGGGCCCGGGGCGGCGAGATCGTCACGCGGCCCATCGCCGGGACGCGGCCGCGCTCGGATGACCCGGTGCGCGACGCGGAGCTGGAGGCGGACCTGCTGGCCGACGAGAAGGAGCTGGCGGAGCACGCGATGCTGGTCGATCTGGCCCGCAACGACGTCGGCCGCGTGTCGGCGACGGGGAGCGTGGAGTGGCCGCTGCTCTACTCCGTGGAGCGCTACTCGCACGTGATGCACCTCGTATCGGAGGTGCGCGGGCGGCTGCGCGACGGCCTGGATGCGTTCGACGCCGTGCGCGCCACGTTCCCCGCCGGGACCCTCAGCGGGGCGCCCAAGGTCCGTGCGATGCAGGCCATCGCGGAGCTGGAGGGAGAGCGCCGCGGGCCGTACGGCGGCGCCATAGGCTTCTTCTCACCGAGCGACGTGGAGGCGGCCATCACCATCCGCAGCGTGGTCCTGCGCGAGGGCACGGCGTTCGTGCATGCCGGCGCCGGCATCGTGGCCGACTCGGACCCGGCACGCGAGTCGGCGGAGGTGGCCGCCAAGGCGCGAGCTGTCCTCTCGGCGCTGGCGGAGGCGGACGCGTGACGCGCATCCTTCTCCTGGACAACTACGACTCGTTCACGTGGAACCTCTACCAGCTCCTGTCGACCCAGGGCGTGGGCGTGGAGGTGGTGCGCAACGACGAGACCTCCGTGGAGACCATCGCGGCCGAGCCGCCGGACGCCATCGTCATCTCGCCCGGGCCGTCGCGCCCGGAGCGGGCCGGCATCTCGGTCGAGCTCATCCGTCAGCTCGGCCCCACCATCCCCACGCTGGGCGTCTGCCTGGGGCACCAGGCCATCGGCGTGGCCTACGGCGGGGAGGTCGTGCGGGTCGAGCCGGTGCACGGCAAGCGCTCCCCGGTGCTGCACGAGGGCGGCGGGCTCTTCGATGGTGCGCCCTCGCCGCTGAGCGCCGCGCGATATCACTCGTTGGCCATCGAGCGCTCTGGCCTGCCGAAAGAACTGGAGTTGACCGCCTGGTCGCCCGACGGCCTGGTCATGGGCGTTCGGCATCGAACACACCCTGTGGAAGGCATCCAGTTCCACCCCGAGTCGATCCTCACCGATGACGGGCCGTCGCTCATCTCACGATGGCTGTCCAAGGCGGTAGGTCCAGATGAGGTCCGCGCGACGTACTGACCGATAGACAGCATCCCATCTCCGCGCCACGAGGACTTCATGCATCGACCTCTCCGTCTTCTCGCCCTCCTCATCGCGGCCTCGGGCGCCATGGCCGCCTGCGCCGGTGGCAGTGCCTCGGCCCCTGGTGTGGAGAGCGATGCGCCCTCTAGGGTGCCCTCGCCACCTCCCTCCAACACGCCCGCGGCCACGGAGCGGAACGCGACGGGTACCGCCGGCGGCTCGCCCGTGCCAGCGCCGTCCGCCGGGACCACCCGTCCCGGCGTCTCGGCCACGCCATCCGCCTCGGGCGTTGTCGCTCCGGCGTGGGCCACCATCCCGTTGACTGACGTGCGCACGGGCGAGACGTTCACCCTGGCCGGGGCGGGCGACCGCGTGGTCTTCGTGGAGCCGATGGCCGTCTGGTGCACCAGTTGCCGCCAGCAGCAGGAGACGGCCAGGGAGGCGGTTGCCGTGCTTGATCCGTCGCGCGTCACCTGGGTCGCCCTCGACGTGGACCCCAACGAGACGCCGGACATGCTGGCGCGCTTCGCGGATGAGAACGCGTTCCCGTTCACGTACGCCATCGCGGGCGTGGAGCTGTCCCGCGCCCTCGCCGACGCGTTCGGTGCGCAGGTGCTGAGTCCGCCTTCCACGCCGGTGATAGTCATCGGCACGGACGGCACGGTGACCCTCACGGAGTTCGGGCACAAAAGCCAGGCGCGCATCGCCGAGCTGGCCCAGCAGCACGGCGCGTAACCCGTGCCTGAGCTGCTCCTGCTCTTCACGGCGGGTCTCTTCAGCGCGGCCAGCCCCTGCTTGCTGCCGCTCTACCCCGGCTTCATCGCCTATCTCGCCTCGAACAGCGGCGCCATCGCCGGCCGGCGCGCTGCTGGGCTGCTGGGTCTCCTGGTGCTGGCCGGCGTGCTCACCACGATGGTGGCCATCGGCTTCCTGCTGCGGCTGCTGAGCCTGGCGACGGGACAATTCCTGCTGCTCATCATCCCGGTGGTCTACCTGGCGGTCATCGCGCTGGGCGTGCTGTTGCTGTCGGGCCGCAACCCATTCGAGAAGATGCCCAACGCTCGCATCCCGCTGGTCAAGAACCCGTACGGACAGGCCTTCGTCTACGGCCTGATGCTGGGACCGGTCGCAGTGCCCTGCGCGGGACCCTTCCTCTTCGCACTCCTGGCGATCTCCACCGGCGCTGCCGACACGGTGGCGCAGATCGGCCGTTTCTTCGTGTTCGGGCTCGGCTTCGGCCTGCCCCTGGTGGGTCTATCGCTACTGGCCGCGGCCCGCGGTCAGGCACTCGTGCGCTGGGTCCTCGCGCGGCACGACACGCTGGAACGAGTGGCCGGTGTGCTGCTCATCGCCGCGGGCATCTACGGCTTGGTCACCGAGTGGGAGAACATTCGCTTCACACTGCGGATCTGAGCGCTACTCACCCACCGCACGTTGGATGGCGGCCACATCCTCACCGCTCAGTACGACCCGCCCGTCCGTGGTGAGGTAGAGCAGGTCGACATTGGCGCCCGCGCTGGCGATCCTCCGAAGTGCCTCGCCAAGGCTACCGGGCCGCTCCGGCAGCCGATCGAGCAGCACTACCTCCCGCTCCGCCCGAACCTCCAGCCCGGCCTCCTGGATGGCACGTCGAGCACTCGGTGCATCCTCCACCAGGACGTGCATGATGCCCTCGCCGCCGGAAGGAAAGCCGCATGTCCCCTCGATGTTGATCCCTGCCCGACCGAGCGACTCCGCTGCGTCAGCCAGGGTACCCGGCCGGTTCACCAGGACGATCGTCAGGTCCGTAGCCATACCGCGCCTCCACTCTTGCGGCCATCGGGCTCACGCCCTGCCTAGTGCCCGCGCGCACAGCCTACGCCGGCCTGTCCAGGCACCGGGGGTAACCTTCGCGCCATGATGGTCGGGCGGTGAAGTACGGCTTCGT
>JACCQX010000119.1 GCA_013813905.1 Chloroflexota bacterium | reverse complement strand
CGATCCAGAAGAGGCTGATGGCGGCGCCGGAGAACAGCGTGGCCACGAGGAAGACGCGGGCATCGCGCTCGAACCCGCGGAAACCCTGGACATAGCGACGGAACGCGACCACGCAGACCCTCGGACGAATGGCACCGGCTGGACAGCGCTCGTCGACCGATCACGAATCCGGGCGACGTATTACGGCTGTTCGATGACCATCTTACACCTCGCTGGCCGAGGGGGCTCTCTCAGGTGGCGACGGGCTGCAGCTCCACCAGCGTGGCCCCGGTGACGTTCACCACGCGCGTCGCGCCCAATCGGTCGAATGGGCTGAGACAGGCTGCCAGGGGCGAGTGCCCGTGGAGCCAGAGCGGTGGGTTGAGGCGGCGCGCCAGCCAGTCGTAGGCCCGGAACCCGCGGTGATATCGATCGACCGGCACGTCGCCCGTACCGGCCGGTGGCACGTGGCTGATGAGCAGCAGCGGCTCGCCGCCCCGGCCGATGAGCCGGACGGCCAGACGCAGGACCTGCATCCAGGCGCCCAGGTCGTCGCGATCGGCCCGGCCCTCGCGAGCTCCCGGCCAGTTGAAGCCGGCCAGTCGGATGGCGCCCACGCGAACGGGCTTGCCGTCCACCAGCGCGTCCGGCAGCACGTGGCGGTGCTCGGACCAGCCGATCCCACGGTCGTGATTGCCGTGCACGAAGAGGAGTGGCGCCATGAAGGCGTCGCCCAGCATGGCGAGATAGCCCGGATCGAGATCACCGCAGCCCACGACCAGGTCTATGCGGCCCAGCGAGCGGCGGACCTCCGCGAACTCCAGGGCGGGATCGATCTCGTCGGATACCGCCAGCACGCGGAAGGCAGGCGCCTCCGTCCCGCCCCGACCGACCGGCCAGGGCACCTCGAGTCGACGGATCATGCCCCGCCTTCTCCGTCGGCCGCGTCGCGGGTGCGCTTCGTGACGGCGTCGTCCGCCTCCGCATCGTGGAGTGCCTGTCGCTCGGCCGCCAGGCGAGAGGGCTCCACCGACTCGCGCCCCCGCGAAGTGGAGCGGCGGCGGCCCGTACCGGCCGCCCGCAGGTCGCCACTGCCTTCCAGGTAGGGAGCTATCCGTGACGCGGTGGCGGTCGATCCGGGCATGCGCAGATCGGTCACGTTGGCATCGACCGCGACCTGCCCCATCTTCAGACCCGCGCCCACGCGGTTGTGCCCGTCCAGGATCCAGTAGCCATCGCCGAATCTGAGCAGGTCCACTGGGGGCAGGGTGTCGAGTCGCTCCAGGGCGTTCTGGATCCTGCGGAAGCGCGCCTCCCAGTCCGCCCCGCGACGTGGCTTGAGTGGCAGGAAGTCGGAACCGCGCTGAGCCGGTCCCTCGACGGCCGTGCCCAGGATGGATTCGATGGGCACGATCTTGAGGCCGACCTCGCGGGGAGCCGCCCGGCGCGCCTCCGGGTGCACGTCATACAGCAGCTTGAGCGGATCCGAGGGATCGCCCCTGCTGGCGTTGCGCTTGCGCGCGCGACCACGCTCGTCCAGCCGTCGCCGGGCGCCCGAGGCGATCTCCTCGACCTCTTGGATGATGGGCCGCGCCACGGAACCCATGGAATCGGCAGCGACCGACGCGGCCGCGGAGGCAGCCGAGCCGACGCTGCCCGCCAGCGAGGCCGCAGCCGAGGCGATCGCACCGCCCACCGCATGCGCTGTCCCCTCGCGGGCATCAGCGTCGGCCGCCGCATCGTCTGACGCGCCGGTCACATCGGCCTGGGGCTCCGCTGTGGCGGCCTCGTCCGTCGTGCCGGCTGAAGCCGTCACGGGGCGTCGGCGTCCCTTGGTGGGGCGGGTCATCTGACATAGCCTACGCCAGGTCCGTCGTGACACAAGAGCTGGCACGCGGGCGCCGCATGGTGGTCACAGAAGAGGCGCCCGCGGACGGAGACGGGCGCCATGGAGGCAACATGACCACCATCTCGTGTCCCTGGTGCGCGGTCGAGCTCCGGCTCGAGCCTACCCTGCTCGAGGGCAGCGAACTCTGCTGCATCGAGTGCTCCTCCAACTGGCTCCTTAGCGACCTCAGCGAGGAGTTCGCACTGGCGGCTTAGTGAAGCTCACTTAGGCGACCGTCGACCCCTCGGCCATGGCCTCCGCCATGAGGCGAGCGTAGCCGGGCTTGATCACGCCGTTGATCAGCCGCAGGCGGTGGTCGAAAGGCGCGAACGAGCTCTTCATGGCGTTGAGCGTCAGCCACTGCATCTCGTCCAGGCCGAAACGGAAGACGCGCGTCAAGGTCTCGAACTCAGAGGACAGCGTCACGTCGCTCATGAGTCGGTTGTCCGTGTTCACCGTGACGCGGAAGCGCAGACGCCGCAGCATGTCGATGGGATGGTCCACGATCGATGCCACTGCCCCGGTATGGACGTTGGACGTGGGGCACATCTCCAGAGGCACGCGGCGATCCCGCACGTACGTCGCGAGGCGCCCCATGGCGAGGTGTCCGTCAGCGCCGACCTGGATGTCATCCACGATGCGCACGCCGTGCCCTAGCCGCTCGGCGCCGCACCACTGGAGCGCCTCCCAGATGGACGGCAGACCGAACGCTTCCCCGGCGTGGATGGTCACATGAAAGTTGGCGCGATGGATGAGCTGGAACGCGTCCAGGTGCCGGCTCGGCGGAAAGCCGGCTTCCGGCCCCGCGATGTCGAAGCCGACCACGCCTTCATCGCGATGCCGCACGGAGAGTTCGGCGATCTCCACGGAGCGGGCGAACTGGCGCATGGCAGTGACGATGGCTCGGATCTCGATGGGCCGGCCGGCGGCTGCTGCGGCGGCACTTCCCCGGCGGAAGCCAGCCAGCCAGGACCGCATCACGGCATCGAGGTCCAGGCCCCCCTGTGTGGAGAGCTCGGGCGCGTAACGGACCTCGGCGTAGACCACGCCATCGGCCGCGAGGTCCTCGGCACATTCGGCGGCGACGCGTTCGATGCCCTCAGGCGTCTGCATCACCGCGACGGTGTGCTCGAAGCCATCCAGATAGAGCTCCAGGCTCTTGCGATCGGCACCTTGGGTGAACCAACGCCCGAGCTCGAGCGGATCGGTCATGGGCAGCCGCACATACCCGATGTCGCGCGCCAGCTCGATCACCGTGCTCGGTCGCAGGCCGCCATCGAGGTGGTCATGCAGGAGCACCTTGGGCGCCGCGCGGATCGTCTCCATCGGGACCATCGCCAGAGCTTACCCAGCAGACGGGACATGGGTGGCGGCCATGCCCCACCAGAGCCGGCCCGCTACCCTCTGAGCCATGCCGCACATCTCGCGCAAGGCGGGATCCTTCACCGAGTCGGTCATCCGGGACATGACGCGCCTGGCCATGCGACACGGCGCGGTCAACCTGGCCCAGGGCTTCCCTGACTTCGAGGCACCCGAGGAGGTCAAGGAGGCCGCCTGCCAGGCGATCCGGGCCGACATCAACCAGTACGCCATCACCTGGGGCGCCAAGGCGTTCCGCGATGCCATCGCGGCCAAGACGGCGCGCTGGTATCCAGGCTGGGAGGTCGCCCCGGAGACGGAGGTCACGGTGACTTGCGGCGCCACCGAGGGCATGGTCGCCGCGATGCTCGCCATCCTGGACCCGGGTGATGAGATCGTCGTCTTCGAGCCGTTCTACGAGAACTACGGCCCGGACGCCATCCTGTCGGGCGCCGTCCCGCGCTACGTCACCCTCCACGAGCCGGGCTGGCGCTTCGACCCGGACGAGCTGCGCGCCGCCTTCGGTCCACGGACCCGGGGCATCGTCGTCAACACGCCCCATAACCCCACAGGGCGGGTGTTCGACCGCCAGGAGCTGGAGCTCATCGCGGAGCTGTGCATGGAGCACGACGCGGTCGCCTTTACGGACGAGATATACGAGCACATCCGCTACGAGGGCGAGCACATCCCGTTGGCCACGCTGCCGGGCATGGCGGAACGGACGGTGACCATCGATTCCCTCTCCAAGACCTACTCGGTGACCGGCTGGCGCGTCGGCTGGGTCATCGCGTCGCCGGTGCTCACGGCGGGCATCCGAAAGGTCCACGACTTCCTCACGGTGGGTGCCGCGGCACCACTACAGCAGGCGGGCGTGGCCGCCCTGTCGCTGCCTGAGGGTTACTACACCGGGATGGCGACTGCCTACCGGGAGCGTCGCGACGTCCTGGTGGGCGCGCTCCAGCGGGCGGGATTCCGCATCTCCGTGCCGCAGGGCGCCTATTACGTCATGACAGACGTCCGGGACATCACCGACGAGGACGACGTCACGTTCGCTCGGCGCATCGTGGCCGAGCCCGGTATCGCCGCCGTGCCCGGTTCCAGCTTCTACTCGCGAGCGGAGCTGGGGCGCAGTAAGCTTCGCTTCGCCTTCCCCAAGCGTATCCAGACGCTCCAGGCGGCTGCCGACCGGCTGTCTCGACTGCGGACCTGACACGAGGATGGGGCTGCCGGGCGCGCCGGTCGCTGACGCCCGGCGGGTCCTGCACGCCCCGCCCTGGCCCGTGCACCATCAGTCGCCGCACGCACCGTCAGTTGGCGACCGCACCGTCAGTTGGCGACCGCAGAGCACGAGCACCTCACGGCACCAGCACTATGGGTACCGGACCGCCAGCAGCGATCCGGAGTGCCGGGAAGCTTGTCTCGTGGCCGATCACACTCGCTGGCCACACGCTCCCATCCACGCCCGGCGCGTCGCCGCACTCACCGGTACCAGCACGATCAGTACCGACCCTCGGGAAGGGACCGGGGCGTCGACAAATGGCTCTGGCGACTCCTTATAGCTAGCTGTTACCCATAGCACCAGTAGGCTGGCCGCGCGGTTCGGCCATCAGCCGCCGGCGCGTTTGCGGCGCCACCTGCGGGCGCCCTCTTCCGGCGCCGGACAGACAAGCCGCTCGATCACCGCGAGTCGCCCTGTGGTAGGCCCCCGAGCAGTTGCCCGATCCTCGACCCCCGATCAACGATGTGGCAGCGCCGCCATGAAGGACATCACCTCGTCGAGCGCATCGTCGAGGACCGCCCGCATACCGTGGCCGACGCGGGGATAGGAAACCAGGCTCGCCGAAGGCAGCCGTTCGGTCATTGCTTGGCGCAACAGGTCGATGCGTGTGAAGGGGTCCGACTCACCCGAAAGGCACAGTACCGGACAACGGATGGCGGGCCAGTGCCGCGTCCGAGGCTCCCACTCCGGGGCCCCGGGGCGATGCAGGGGATAGCTCAGCAGCACCAATCCAGCCAGCTCGACGTCCGGTTCAGCGGCCAGCAGGCTGGCCACGCGACCGCCGTAGGAGTGGCCACCGATCACCACGTCGGCGCCCT
>JACCQX010000102.1 GCA_013813905.1 Chloroflexota bacterium | reverse complement strand
GGTCAGGCCGGCTCTTCCAGAAGATCGGTCTCGGTCACCGGCGTCCCGCCATCTCGCGGCACACGGAAGGTCCGGATCTCGAAGGGCGCGAAGTCGGCTTCGATGGTGCGCTGCCAGCTGGCGAAGCGGATCGTCGCGGCGACCGGCCGCCCGTGCGCCTCATAAGCCCTCACGATGAGATCGTCGCCCTCCTCCGCCCGCTTCACGACGCTCACCACCACGGCAGCCGGCTCCACCTCGGCGAAGCCGTTACTGCCAGGCAGCGGCCCATCGTGGAAAGTCTCGAGGAGCGTCACGGGTGGCTGGTTGAGCTCCGCCGCGCGGCGTGGCACGGCAGCGTCCCGCCAGTCACCGCCGTGGGCCAGGAGTGAGTAGCGGAAGCGCTGGCGGCCCTGATCCTGGAACGGGTACGGGCCGTCCGGGTCTGGCGCGTACGGCTCGTGATGGGCGTAGATGGGGCTGCGCAGGACGGTCAGCCCGATCTCCGAACCGAGCATGTCGTAGCCGTACTTCGCGTCGTTGACCAGGGCCAGGCCGGCAGTGCCGCCATCGGCGTGGCGCCCGCTGAGGTCCACCCAGCTCTGGCCCGGATCCTCCGCACCGTCCGTCGACCGCGTGATGTGGCCATAGGGGATCTCGTAGGTAGCGGTCGGCTCGACCAGGTCAGTGGGAAAGCGCAGCTTGAGCATGGTGAAGCGCTCGTGCCAGTCCACGGCGACCTCCACCGTCAACCAGGGAAGGTCGGCATGGAGCGCGAAGTCCTGGCTGATGCGTGAGTCGCCGAAGCGGTGCTCGGTTCGGATGGTGCTCCGCACCGGTCCGCTCTCCATGGCCAGCAGCGCGGACAGCTCGAAGGTGCCGGCTGGGTCGTGGAAGGCGGCCATGCGGTGACCCCACGTATCGCTGGGATCGCGGATGGGCACCGGGCGGGCGCCGCCGCCGGGGATCACGGCGCGGCCGCTGTGGCGATCCAGCAGGCGGATGTGACCCGTGCGGCGGTCGATCTCAACTCGCAGGAACCCGTTCTCCAGCACGGCCGGCTCCGGCGGGCCCTGCTCGCCCATGTCATCAGACGATTCCACCAGCAGAGAGACCGGCCGCTGTGGCCGAGCAGCCTCTGCCCGCGACGCGCCCGTCATCTCGCGCGGCGTGGCCGGAACCACTCGATAGGTCCGGTAGCCCAGCCCGGGCAGGTCTGCCACGAACGCCAGCCGATGTCGCCAGCCGGTCACCGAGGCCAACGAGCGAACGGGCTGGAAGGTGATCTCCCGATCGGCGTCGTCGTAGAGCCGGTCGTCATGCCGCAGGCCGCCGAACTCGACCTCCACGCCTGTCCGGACCACCCACGGGTTCGGGTTGAAGACCACGATCGGCCTCATGCCCTCGACCTCATCGATCCCGATGCGGCGCGCGATGGACTGGAGGGCATGGTTCTGGGCCCGAGCGGCGATGGCCAGCGCCTCGCCCGTGGAGTCCCGCGCGTCGTCGTAGGCCGGCTCCAGGCTGGTCCCGGGCAGGATGTCGTGCATCTGGTTGAAGAGGACGTTCGTCCAGGCCTGGCGGAAGTCGTCCGGGTAGGCCTGCCCTGTCTGCCGCAGCGCCACGGCGCTCCACTTCTCGGCGGCCAGAAGGGCGTTCTCGGCTTGGCGGTTCCAGCGCTTCATCCCCGAATGCGCGCTGTAACAACCCACCGCGTGCTTCTGCATCTCATCGCGCCAGACGGGGATGCTCTCGGGGTCCGTCTGGGCCAGCAC
Organism: Chloroflexota bacterium; assembly: GCA_013813905.1. Lineage (GTDB taxonomy): Bacteria > Chloroflexota > Limnocylindria > Limnocylindrales > CSP1-4 > Palsa-1032. The sequence continues at coordinate 2,456 of JACCQX010000102.1, read as the reverse complement.
CGAGCGAAAGAACTCGCCCGCGGTGCTGGGCAGCAGGTGCGGCATGTCCGAGTCGGCGTCCAGGGTTCGCAAGCTTTCGATGTTGGCACGCGTCGGCCCCCCGCCGTGATCGCCCACGCCGTAGAAGCACAGCAGCTCCCGGTGCGGATGGCCCAGCTCCGGCAGCGCAAGCGCGACCTGGTCGTCAAGCGTGCCGGAGGGCGAGTTGTACTCGCCGATGACGCGATAAGCGAGCACGCGCGAGCCGTCCGGCGACTCCCACCAGAAGAGGCGCGGCATGTCCCGTTCGTTGATCTGGGGCCGCATGAAGACGTAGTAGTCGAGGCCAGACTTCTTGAGGATCTGGGGCAGCATCGCGTTGTGGCCGAAGGCATCGGGGTTGAAGCCCACCGTGGCGCGCGTGCCCAGCTCCCGGTCGAAGAAGCGCTGCGCGTACAACCCGTGACGCGCGAAGGACTCACCCGAGGGCACGTTGCAGTCCGGCTCCACCCACCAGCCGCCGAGGATCTCCCAACGACCCTCCCCGATGCGCCCGCGGATCTCGTCGAACATCTTCGGCTCGTTGCGCTGAAGGAATTCATGGAACGCGGCCGAGCTGATGCTGAACTTGAATTCGGGGTACTCCTTCATCCGGTCCAGCGCCGAGCGGAAGGTGGCCTTCACCTCCTGGAGACCTTCCTGCCACTGCCAGAGCCAGACCGGGTCGATATGCGAGTAGCCGATCATGTGAAGCGTCAGGTCGGGTGAGGATCCGGTCGCGTGGTCCGTCATGCCGACTCCCTCATGCCTGCTCCGCGAGCCGTGCCTGTGCCGCGGCGACGGCGCCTACGATCCCGATATCGGTGCCCAGCTCGGCGATGACCACGTCGGCCTCTGCGGCCATCGAGGAGAAGGCCCGCTCCAGGGCGATACGACGGACCGGCTCGATCAGCTGGTCTCCGACCGCTGTCACGCCGCCGCCCAGGATGACCAGCCGCGGGTTGAAGAGGTTGATGATGCTGCCCACGCCGGCACCGAGCACGGCCACCGTCTCGTCCCACACCGCGCAGGCCAGTGGATCTCCGGCGCGTGCCGCCGCGGCCACCTCTCGGGCGGTCACGGCCTCGGGTGACAGCGCGGACAGGCTGGAGGGCTGGCCGCCGGCGAGGCGCTCACGAGCCCGCCGTGCGATGTTGGTGCCAGAGGCGAAGGCCTCCAAACAGCCGCGGCTGCCGCAGGGACAGGCCCACCCGTCGTGGCAGAGCGACATGTGACCGATCTCCGCGGCGTTGCCGCTCTCGCCTTCCACGACCCGGTCAGACACGATGACGCCGCCGCCGATCCCCGTCGAGATGGTCAGGTAGACCAGGTTTCGCACGCCCCGTCCGGCACCGTAGCGATGCTCCGCCATGGCGGCGGCGTTGGCGTCGTTCTCCAGGTACACCGGCTTGCGTTCGAGCACATCCGCGAAGTCGTCGGTCAGACGGGACACCAGCGGGATATCGATCCAGCCGGGCAGGTTGGTCGGCTCGCGGACTATCCCGTCGCGGATGTCGAGCGGCCCGCCGCACGAGATACCGGTAGCGGCGATGGCTGCGGGCGAGACGCCCGACGCCGCCAGCACGCGGCGACCAAGCTCGACCAGCCGCGCGATCATGGCTTCGGGGCCCTCCTCCGTCCGCGCGGGGATCACCTCCCTCGACAGGACCCGTCCGTCCTCGCCGGCCACGCCGGCGGCGAGCTTGGTGCCACCGATGTCCAGGCCCAGGATGAACGGCGCCGCGCCGGCGGCGGAGCCACCCGGCGGGGCGCCGCTCACAGACGGCCCTCCAGGGCGAGCTGCCGTGATGCGTCCTGGCGTCCCGCCGCGTCGATCAGGGCCTGGCTGGGGGCCGGCTCGAAGCCGTCGCCGTTCGTGGCATCGCTCGGAGGGGCGACGCCGTCCACCACCCAACGTGCCTGGAGGGCAGCCCCCCGAGCCGCCGCCTCCACGACGGTCGGCCGGCGCAAGGGCAGCCCCAGCACGTCCGCGCAGAGCTGAGCCCAGGCGTTCGAGCTCGCACCTCCTCCGACCAGCGTGACCTGCCGCGGCGTGACGCCCGCCCGCCGCAGCGCATCCACCCCGTAGCGGAGGCCGAAGGTCACCCCCTCGGCCACGGCCCGCACCAGGTCCGCCGGCCGGTGCGTGCTGCGCAGGCCGGCGAAGGTGCCACTGGCCGAGGGCAGGTCCGGTGTCCGCTCCCCATCGAGGTAGGGCAGGAAGGTGAGGCCCCCGGCGCCCTCCCCGGTCCCGCGCAGGGCCGCCTCGAAGCCATCGTGATCCAGCCCGAGCAGCTCCCGGATCCAATCGGTGGCGCCCGTGCAGTTGAGCGTGCAGATGAGTGGCAGCCAGCCTCCCGTGGAGTCGCAGAAGGCGGCCGCCTCCCCGAGCGGATCGACGGCAGGCTGCGCGGCGTAGCTGAAAGCAGTGCCCGATG
>JACCQX010000084.1 GCA_013813905.1 Chloroflexota bacterium | reverse complement strand
ATCGTGGCCGTTCCTGGGCTCCCGACACCGAGACCGGTGTTCCGGAGGCGCGGCCCTTCCCGGAGCAGCGCGAGGCGCCCGCTCCGCGACGTGAGGCGAGTGGCGGACGTCCCGCCCCTAGTGGTCGTGGCGGTGCGCCGCGCTCCGGGGGACAGCGCGAACGTCGACCCGCTCCACGTCGTGAGGAAGGGCAGGACCGTCGAGGATCGTCACTCTCGCAGAGCGACCGTGATGAGCTGGCCTCCGCCCGCGCTTCCCTGGCGCAGGAGCGCGAGGAGATCCAGGCCGCCGAGGCGACTCCCGAAGCACTCGCGGCAGGTCAGGACATCCTTCAGACGCTGCTTCGTCACATGGGCTACCAGGCGACGGTGTCGATCATCGCCGGCGAGACTTCCAAGCTCGATGTCTCGGGCGAGGGCGAGGAGAAGGAGGCCTTGGGCGCGCTCATCGGCCGGAAGGGCGAGCGCCTGTCAGCGCTTCAGCACCTGCTCAACCTGATGCTCTCACGGCGCATGGGCAGCTGGACGCGTGTCCTGGTCGACGTGGAGGACTATCGTGGCCGACGCGAGCGGCAGCTTCAGGAGATCGCCCAGCGAGCGGCCGAGAAGGTCGTGGAGAGCGGCGCGATGCTCCAATTGGAGCCGATGCCCGCCCTGGAGCGGCGCTGGATCCACATCGCTCTGAAGTCGAACGAGCAGGTCTACACGCAGTCGATCGGCGAGGAGCCTCAGCGTCGCGTGGTGATCCTCCGCCGCGATTAGCCTGTGGCAGTACCAACGGGAGCTTGCATCGTGCGGCAAGGGGCGTAGGATGATGGTCTCGTGACCACATTCCCGCAGACTTCGCCACTCGATCCCGCCCGGCCGGCGCGGTCGGGCTGGCGTCTGGCGCTGGTCGCGTTCCTGCTCACTCTCGTCGCCTTGGCGGCGGCGGCGATCGGTGCCGCGATGGCCTACGAACGGTCCCTCGACGGTCGCATCCTGCCGGGTGTGAGCGTGGGAGGAGTGGCGCTCGATGGACTGGATCGCGCGACGGCCGAGGATCGCCTGCGGGCGGATCTACCCGATGCGGCGGCTGGCGAACTCAGGCTGGAGATCGGGGACGACGTTCGCACGCTGAGCTATGCGGAGATCGGCCGCCGCTACGAGCTTGATGGTGCACTGGACGCGGCGGCCGCCCTGGGTCGAGTCGGAGGCCCTCTCGAGCGCGCCGGCGACCACCTTCGCACATCCCTTCGCGGCGAGTCCCTCGACGTCACGATCACGTACGACACGTCCGCCGTTGATGGCGCTGTAGCGGACATGGTGGCGGCGCTGGAGCGACCTGTGGTCGAGGCGCGCGTGAGTCCTCGCGCGGGTAAGTACGTGGCCCATCCATCGACCGCTGGCGTGGACATCGATGAAGCATCGCTCCGCTCCGCGGCGCACGACGCTCTGACTAAGCTGGGGAACGCGACCAGCTCCACCCGGATACGCGCCGAGCCGGTCGTCACCGAGCCAGGTCGTCACACCCAGGCCGCCCAGGCGGCCGCGGACCGGGCCAACGCGATCGTGGCCGCAGGCGTGTCGCTGCGCGACGGTTCCACGGCTCACGCCATCCCGGTCGAGACGGTCCGTGGCTGGCTGCGAGTAACGCCTGAAGCTGATGGCAGCTACTCGGTCGAGGTGCCCACCGGGTCGGTGGAGGCTGACCTGGCCGAGCTGGCGGAGACGGTGGCCGTCCGTCCGGTGGATGCTAGCCTGGCCTTCTCGGAGGAGGGAGCGGTGGTCGCGGTGCCGGCCACGGAGGGACGCGCCCTCGACCCTGCCGCTACCGCTGAGCGCATCGTGACCACGCTTCAGGCGCGACCCGACGGGCTCACCGAAGCGCCCATCGAGCTGGTCATGACCGACGTCGCCGCTCGTTACACCACCGCGCAAGCGCAGGCCGCGGTGCCGCAGGTCGTGCGCGTGTCGAGCTGGACCACGAGCTACACGGTCAGCGAGCGCAACTTCCAGGGCAACAACATCACCATCCCGACAAGCAGGATCGATGGCCAGTCCGTGGCGCCGGGGCGCCAGTTCGACTTCTGGCGAGCCATCGGTACGATCAGCCGCGCGGAAGGCTACGGTCCCGGTGGCGTCATCATCAACGGGCGGACCGAGCCCACGGGCGCCGTCGGCGGTGGCATCTGCTCGTGTTCCACGACCATCTTCAATGCGGCTCTGAGGGCCGGCCTGGAGATGGGCGCACGTCGCAATCACTCCTATTACATCGATCGCTACCCGCTCGGCCTGGACGCGACCGTCTTCCGCTCGTCTGGCGGATACACGCAGTCCATGCGCTTCCGCAACGACACGGCTCATCCGCTGTTGATCAAGGGCATCAACCGCTACGGCAAGGTCCGCTTCGAGATCTGGACGGTGCCCACGGGTCGCACAGTGGCGTTCTCGGAGCCGCGCATCGAGGATCGCCGCTCGGCGCGGGACACGCTGGAGTACACCGACGACCTGGCACCCGGCGTACGTACCCGGACGGAGTATCCCATCGACGGCTTCCGCTCCTGGGTCACGCGCATCGTCCGTGATGCATCCGGCGCGGTCATCCATCGCGACACCTTCCACTCCAACTACATCGCCATCGACGGCATCACCCTCGTCGGGCGCGCTCCCGGCGATCCTCCCGACGGCAGCATCAAAGTCGTCGGCTGAGCGAACCAGGCGGCGGCGCACCCCCTCCAAGTCAGGGGCCGAACGGCTTCGCCTTCGAGATCCGCTCGAGCGGTGAGGTGGTGATCACCCATCACGGTCGGCCCGCGACCGTGCTGCGCGGGGAGCGTGCCAGGCATTTTCTGGATGCTACGCGTACGGCCGACACGGAGGCCTCGATGGCCCTCATGGCCCGCCTCACCGGCAACTACCGTCGCGGCAACGAGCGGACCGCCCAGCGTCATCCGCGGAACCGGACGCGATGACGAGCACGGGCCGCAGCATCACAGCGACTGGGCGTGACGAGGACACGATGCCGGGGATGGGACGCCGCCGGCCATCCGTCTCGGGCAGCGAGAGGGTCCTCTGGAAGCGCGGCTGGCCCCTCGGGGTCGATGGGTCGATCGGAACAGCTACCCAGTCGAGGTACCGCCGGAAGCGACGGAGGGCGAGAAGACCGCCGGCGGGTCGCGCCAGGCGACGATGGTCGTACTTCGGGACGTGACTGAACAGCGGCAGGCGCGCGTGACTCGTGACGCCTTCATCGGCGTTCTCTCTCATGAGCTGCGCACGCCCGTGACCACGCTGTACGGCACGGCCAGCATCCTTACCCGCACGGTCCGCCTCGACGACGACGTCCGCGACGAGCTGATAAAGGGCATGCGCGCCGAAGCGGATCGTCTTCGGCGGCTGGTGGAGGACCTACTCGTGTTGAGCCGAGCCGAGCTGGGTCGGATCGAGGTCGTACCGGACCGGTGCTCGTGCAGCGACTCATCCCACGCAGCGTGGCCGCCGAGGAGTCGCGCTGGCCGGCGACTCGCTTTCGGTTCGAGCTCCAGCAACCGCTGCCGCCCGTGGTGGGCGACGAGACGTACCTCGATCAGGCCCTGCGCAACCGCGTCGGCAACGCGGCCAAGTACAGCCCGGCCGGTAGCGAGGTGCTGGTCCTGGCGGAATCTCGAGACGGCGACGTCGTGGTGCGGGTCCTCGATGAGGGTCCCGGCTTCCCGCCCGAGGAATCCGAGCGGCTCTTCGAGCTCTTTCACCGTTCGGCAGGCACCGCGCAAGCCGCGACCGGGGCTGGCATCGGTCTCTTCGTCACGAAGCAGCTTGTGGAAGCGCTGGGTGGTGAGGTCTGGGCCACTGCACGACCCGGAGGGGGCTCCGAGTTCGGCCTGCGCCTCCACCCCTACACCGAGGATCTTTAGACGGACCTACGGCGGCTCGGCCGCGGGCGCGGTGGAGGATCTGGTGGAGATGGGGGAGAGTCGAACTCCCCGTCCAGAGCGTTCAGCCGAGGACCACTACGAGCGTGTCCGATGTTTTGTCGTCATCCTCCGCAGCCGGCATCGGCACCGTTCGCGAGGGACCAGTCACGTCCCCTTTCGGGCTTTGCTTCGGACTACGTGACGCTACTCCGAAGCGCATCCCCGCTGAATGACGCTTCCACAGCCCACGGGGATGAGGCTGCTTCCACGCTCAACTTACTGCCT
>JACCQX010000057.1 GCA_013813905.1 Chloroflexota bacterium | reverse complement strand
CGGCTCCCGTGAGCAGGTTGGTGAGCACGATGAGCCAGGGCTCGGTGGTGCTTCCCCAGGTCGTCATCGCCGCTGCCGAGCCCACCAGCAGCAAGAGCCCCCAGAGGAGAGCGCGATCGACACCCAGCGTGCCTACGAAGCGTCCTGCGAACGGGAAGAAGACGAGGCCCACCAGCGGCGCCGCCAGCAGGAGCAGCCCCGACTCGGTGGCACTGAATCCGCGACCGAACTGGAGGTAGATGGCCGGGTAGATCGTGCCCGACATGATCGCGAACCAGGCGCCGGCGCCCGCCGCGCTCCCGGCGACAAAGCGAGGGTTGCGGAAGATGGCGAGCCGCACCGCCGGCTCGGCTGTCCGGTGCTCGATCAGCACGAAAGCTGCCAAGGCGCCGATAGCGATGAGTGCCCCGAGCAGCACGGACGGACCGGTGCCCGACGCCGGCAGGTCCAGCAGCGCGAACGTGCCAGCCACCACGAAGAGCGATGCCGCCGCGATGCCCGGGACGTCGAAGCGCTGACTCCCTCGCGGGGCTGTTCGTGGCAGGAGCACCCAGGCCGCGGCAGCGACCGCCACTGGCAACGGCAGCTGCACCAGGAACACCAGGCGCCAGCCACCCAGGTCGGTCAGCAGGCCGCCGATCACGGGACCGATGACGGCGCCCAGCGCACCGGACGTGAAATAGATCGCGAGGGCTGAGGCACGTCGCTCCGGCGGATAGGCCGTTACGGCGATGGCCAGCGAGACCGTGTAGAGCACGCCCCCGGCCATGCCCTGGACGATACGGGCTGCCACCAGCAGCTCGAAGCTGGGCGCCAGTCCGCTCGCCGCGGTCGTGATGAGAAAGCTGATGGCACCGAGGACCAGCACGCGCCGTGTGCCGAGGTGGTCGCTGAGCCGTCCCGCCGCCAGTAGCGTGGCCGCGAGAGCCAGGAGATACCCGGTGGTGACCCAGGCGAGCTCACCGACCGTGCGGTCGAAGTCGGCCGCGATGTCGGGCAGGGCCAGGCTGACGATGCTCGCATCGATCAGCGTGAAGCCCGCCAGCCAGGCCAGCGTCAGGAGCGGACGGGCTTGCGCCGCACCGGTCATCTTCGGCCGATCAGCGCCCCGGTCAGGGCGTCTCCGGTGTGGACCGTAGCCTCGGCTCCACGAACGGTGCTCGCCAGTCGGCCGGCGGGAACTCAGCAGCCCAGTACTGGACGCTGCGAACGACGAGGCCGTCGCGGATCTCCGAGATGGCGATGAGGTGCCACGTCGCGTCTGGATAGCGGATGGGTACCGTCGTGGTGTAAGTGCCCTCTGAGCCGATGACGCGGATGGGCGTGAGCATGGGCGAGACTGCCCAGCGGTCGTCGTCGACGTAGACGCGGGCCCGCGCCTCGTCAGTGGAATCCGGGGGGACCCCACCCGGCACGGCACGAAGCATGTCCAGAAAGCGGTCCCGTCCACGGATCACTTCCCCGGACTGGGGATGCTCCAGGACGTAGTCCGGATGCAGCAGCTCACGGACGGCGTCCAGATCCATCCGGGTCATGGCGCTCAGGAAACGGCGCAGCACATCCTTCGCCTCGACCTCGGTCACGTCCTGACCTCAGGCGCGGTCGTCGCTTCGACCGGGCTTTCCGGGCCCGGGGGCACGAGTCGTGCTCGCTCCGCCTGACTGAAGGCACGGCGCACGAGCACGTCCGTCGCATCGCGGTGCTGCTCTTCCGCCCTTGCCAGGATGGTGCGTCGGACGGTCGCGGGGATCCCCGGATCGCGCTGGAGCTGATCGTACCCGGCATGCCCCATGTGGGCCTGGGCCACCTTCTGGAGGTCATCCATCGACAGCAGCGCCGCCAGCTCGGGAAGCAGGCGGTCGAACGTGCCGCGAGCGAGAGGCTGGAACACGCCGTGTTGGCGGGCGAGCCCGACGGCGATGGCGTTCACGGCCAGCTCGAAGTACACGGCCCGGGCCGAGTTGCGCGCCACCCGGGCGAACTGGTTCCGCTGGATGAAGAGCCCCACGACGAGCAGCCCGCAGCCCCGAAGAAGGCACCGATGAACGCTGTGAGGAGCCGATCAGCGTCCATCGCCGGCGAGTATAGCCAGCGTGAACCGCTCGTCAGGGTGGAGGTCGATAGCGCGCCATGACTTCCCGCAACCGGTCGGGCGGGAGCGCGTGGGCCGTGTTGCCATCCCGCCCTACCATCGTTTCCGCCGCCAGCATCGCATTCAGGATGGCCTCCTCCGTGGCCTCTATGACCGCCCAGAAGAGGGGCGTGATGTGGCTGTCGACCAGGGTCCTGATGTCGCGCGTCAGCGGCTGCGGTCCCGCCACGTGCGCTGCCGGCATGGGACGGTTGCCCGTGGCGAAGGCCAGGAAGAGGTCGCCGCTGCTGTTCTCGCCGGCGCCTCCCACGCGCGCCACTCCCAGGGCCGCGCGCTGGGCCAGCCGCTCACACTGGTGGGGCAGCAGTGGCGCGTCGGTGGCGACGATGCCGATGATCGACCCTGCACCGGGGGTCCGCGGCGGGTCCCAGGCTGAGGGGACCTCGCTGATGGGGATCTCCCGGCCGACCGGCACACCGTCGATGGACAGTCGGTCACGCCGGCCGTAGTTGGCCTGCACCAGGACGCCCACGCTGAAGCCGCCCTCAGCCTGTCCGAGCACCCGCGACGCGGTCCCGATGCCGCCCTTGAACTCGTGGCAGATCATGCCCGTGCCGCCCCCCACGTTGCCCTCAGCCACAGCCCCGGTCCGAGCATCGGCCAGCGCGGCGAAGACGTGCTCCGGTCGCACGTGGAAGCCGTTGATGTCGTTGAGCCGCCCGTCGTAGGTTTCGCCCACCACGGGCAGCGCCCAGTACGCGTCCGACGTCGCGCCGCGATCGCGTATCTCCGCGGCGATGATGGCGTCGCGCACCACCCCCACGCTGTGCGTGTTGGTGAGCGCGATGGGCGAGGTCAGCATGCCCGATTCACGTATCCATTCCAGTCCCGTGAGCTCGCCGTTGCCGTTCAAGCGGTGGCTGCCCGCGTAGACCGCGTCTCGCCACGGGTCCCCGTCGTGGGGCATGATCACCGTCACGCCTGTCCGGACCGGGCCCCGGCCCGCGACCAGCGGACCTTCGCCCACGATGAGCGTGGCGTGCCCGACCCGGACGCCGGCGACGTCCGTGATCGCGTTTCGCGTGCCCTGCGCCAGCTGGCCGATGACGATGCCGAGATCCCGAGCGCGCACCGCCAGAGGCTAGCCGAGGTAGGGGCAGCACGTCGGCCGCCGCGACGCACGGACAGCGCGTCGAGTAGCCGCGGATCTGGTCGTTGTCGCGAACGATTCCAGCCAGGTTGGCATCCTGGGCCTGACCGGCGCACAAGCTCCTCCTACTTGGCGGCGCACTGGTCCAGCGCGTCCGGCTAACAAGCCGTTCCGAGCGCGAATCAGCCCCAGAGCGTGACTGGGACGTCGCCGCGGACGTCCCTGTGGATCGGGGACCATCCTTGCGCGGCTCTTGGCCCCGATATGCGAACGTGGCTTGCATCGCGGGGCCGAAGCGATTCGGATCAGCACGGCGCGGTGGGCTCTCGGCGGATCCGATCAGGGGGTCATCCGCGGAAAGCGTCGCGCGACTGCTTCTAGCGGGAGGGGTCCGCGATGACCCACGTAGAGCGGACCCTTCGCGACCGCCGACACGCGTTCGATGCTCTCGCTCAGCTGCGCGAGGTCGTCCGCGAAGTAGGGCAGCCCCGGAGCATGCCGGCGCAGGAAGCCACCAGCCAGCAGGTCGCCCGCCAGTACGCAGTCGTCCAGCAGCAGGGAGATCGATCCGGGCGTATGGCCAGGCGTGTGGATCGTCCGGCCGGCGACGCCGTAGGCCGCCAGGTCCAACTCTCCGTCGTGGATGATGTCGGGCTGGAAGGCGGGGGCGGTCCTGGGTGCGAGCGGGGCGAACAGCCTGCCCGCGAGGCCGGTCGGCTTGAGCGGTCGATCGCGTCCGCTCACGGCGATCGCGGCGTCAAGGCGATGGAGGGCGATCGGTGCGTGGAGCCGACGGCGCAGCTCAGCCGCTCCGCCCAGATGATCGAGGTGACCGTGGGTCAGGAGGATCAGGGACACATCGCCCGAGTCGATGCCATGGCGTCGCAGCGCGGTCACGATCCGGCGGGCACCGGAGGGATAGCCGGCATCCACGACGACCGTCCGCTCGCCCCTCACGAGGTAGGCGTTGAGGAAGCCCAGGGGCGCCAGCCCCACGGGGATCACGGCTGGGCGAGCGCCGTCCGACCGTTGCATCGCCGCATATTGACCCCTCCCCGTCGGGGGCGTACCGTGCCGCGGGGGATCGCGCTCGGAAGAGGGGTCGATGGGTCACCTGATCGTGCCGCTCGAAGCGACCCAGACCGCCGCCACGGTGTGGCTCGGCGTGACCGGGGGCGCGCCTGGGGATCTGAGCCTTGACGGGGGTGGTGCCAGCCGGCGGATCGATGCCGGCTGGCAGGAGTGGCAGACCCGTGGAGTGCCGCGGCTGTGGTACCAGCGGGTCACTCTCGAGGGGCTGCAGCCGGGCGGCAGGTATCCGCTGCGCCTCCTGGAGCAGGGGACGGAGCGTGCGACGGCCGCCGCCACGACGCTTCCCGATCGGCTCCCGGCCATCGACGATCCACCCTTCGTCTGCCTGGTGGGATCGTGCTTCGCACGGGATCGCGACGCTGTCGGGGCAGCCGGCGCAGCCTACGCCGGACTCCCCGCAGGCGTGCGGCCGCAGGTCAAGTTCCTGTGCGGCGATCAGGTCTATCTCGACGCGCCGTACCCCAAGTTCCAATTGACGCACTACGGGGATGACGACCTGCGCGCCGAGCTGCTGGCGGCCTACCTCTCCACCTGGAAGCAGGCCGGAGGCGGTGGCGGCTTCTCGGAGATCCTCCGTTCGGGGGCCACCTTTTTCACGTCAGATGATCACGAGTTCTGGAACAACGCGCCGCGCGGCACGCCCACGGTACGGAACAGCTGGACAGCGGCCGGTCGAGCGACCTGGCATGCGCTGGCGACCGATCTCTACCGCACGTTCCAGGCCTCTCAGCCCAATGCGTCGTTCCTGGTCGGCAGCCTTGCCTTCCGGGTCATCGACACGAGGGTCCAGCGCTCCGAGGACGGGTCGACCTTCATGTCCGCCGCGGAGCTCGAAGGCCTGGCGGCGTGGGTCGCCGGTCTGGACGGTCCCGGTGTGCTCGTCCTGGGCCAGGTCGTGCTGGCTGATCGAGGCGGTTGGTGGAGCCGTTTCAAGGACATGGGCCTGCCCGACTTCGAGCAGTACGGGGAGTTCGTGCGGATCCTCCAGCGGGCGCCTCACGACGTGGTGATCCTCACCGGTGACGTGCATTACGGCCGAGTGGCGGGCTGCACCCTGCCCACAGGCTCGGAGCTCATCGAGATCATCGCCTCCCCCTTCTCGCTGGTGGACCCACGTGTCGGCGGCCGATGGCATGCCGCGCCGGACGGTTTCCCGTCATCCGCCATCCCGGGCACCCTGCGTTGCGCCGTATGGTCCGCTCCCGACCACCGGCTCGCCACGAACCAGTTCGCGACCGTGGAGTTCGCCGCGGACGGACCGCGCGTGCGTCTCACGGTCCGTGCCTGGCCCATCCCCATGAATGGCACACGACCGAGCGGCACGGCGGTCTTCACCCGGACGCTCCAGTAGGAGGAGGCTCGCGATGATCCCCAACCGGGAATCGGACGCTACCCGGTCCAACGAGGCGTTGAAGTCCGTGGCGCCCCAGGACGGCGAGGGCAACCTCGCCTGGTGGCAGCGGCAGGGCGGCCCTGCGGGAGTCCTGCTGCTGGGCGGCACGTCCGTGGTCGACTTTCGGCTGCGAGTGGCTCAGTCCGGGCTGCGCAACGACCTGACGCCCAGCTACTGGTCCTCGTGCGGCCTGCTCGGCACCGACGGGCGACTCTTGACCGTCCCGCTGCAGCCCGCCGACATTTCCGACGTGCCGCGCACGAACGCCGTCCGCACCCTCAGCCTGGCAGAGCTGGACGACCCGGTCCGTTGGCCGAACATCGCGATACTGCACTTCACCACGGACGATGATTCCGTCATCCGTGAGGCAGGACGTCTGGCGGATCGGCGCACTGTGATCGACCTTCCGGAGCTGCTGCTGGCCTGGCTGGCCTATGCCTGGGCGGCGGCGGACGCTGACAACCCGCTGCTTCACAGCAAGGGCATCCCCAGTGCGGC
>JACCQX010000019.1 GCA_013813905.1 Chloroflexota bacterium | reverse complement strand
ACCCAGCGCTGAAGCGGTCAGGAAGATCCATGAGCGTGCCGGACACCCGCCGACCGAGGTATATCCGGTCCCCGTGGAGGTCTAGAAGGGTCGCGACCGCCGGGCCTCTGCCAGGACGATCGGGCTCACATCACCCGAGACCCTTAGGAGAGACCGATGCCACCGGAGATCCCGCCGCCCGCGCCACCCGTCAGCCCGATCGCCTCGCTGGACGACCCGCGTGTGCTGCAGATCCTCAGCACCGAGCACTGGAGCCTGCTGTCGAGCCGATCGCTCGCCTACAACGAGGCCTTTACGCGGGGCGGGATGTTCCTCACCTTCCTGTCGATGTCCTTCGTAGCCCTCGCACTGCTGGCGCAGGGCATGTCGTTCGGCCAGGAGTTCCTGACGATCGCGGCCATCGTCCTGGCCTTCGACTTCGTCATCGGTCTGACCACGTACGGGCGCATCATCGGGGCGAACGAGGATGACCTGCGCGCGATCCACGGGATGGCACGCATCCGCCATGGCTACACCCAGATCGCGCCGTTCGTGACGCCCTATTTCACGAGCGCCACCCACGACGACATCGCGGGCATCAACCTGAGCTACGGCGATCCGCCGACCGCGGGAGCGGGCCTCGTGCTGTACGGGCTCACGACCACGGGCGGGATGATCGGGCTCATCGTCTCCATGGTCGGCGGCGTGCTGACGGGCGTGCTCGCACTTATCCTCGGTGCGTCCGGCAGCTCGGCCGTCTGGATCGGCGTCGCGGGTGCGGTCGTCGTCTTCGGCCTTCTCGCCCTCCTGACCACTGGGCGCATCCCTCGGCAGCAGGCGGCCCTGCCGGTCCTCTTCCCGTCCACGGAGGAGCCGGCTGCTGCCGATACCTCCGCCGTGGACCCAACGCGCTGATCAACGACGCCGGCGCCCTTGAGGCGGAACGGTGCTTCGACGGCCCGCCTAGCGATCGGTGAGCGCTGCCAGGAGGCGGTCCGCGGCTGCGTAAGGGTCAAGCTCGTGGTCGGCGACGGCACGTAGAACCACCTTTGTCTCGGCGGCGCGCGCTGGCTCGCGGACTCGGCCACGAAGACGCTCGGCGAGGATGCCCCAGACCTGCGCCTCGGCTCTAGCCAGTCGAGCACCATCCGCCTCCCCGCTCGTCCCGGCCGCCCTTCGCTTCGCCTCCCGTCGGTCCAGCGAGGCCAGCACCTCGGGCACGCCCTGACCACTGGCCCCGGACGCCAACAGCACCTCCGGCCGCTTGGGTCGCGGCCTATCGCCCATCGCGCGGTCGTGCTGTGCGCCAACCGTGAGCATGGAACGCAGGTGCGAGGCCGCTCGGTCGGCGCCCGGTCGGTCGGCCTTGTTGACGACCACGATGTCGGCGACCTCCAGTAGCCCCGCCTTGATGGCCTGCACCTCGTCGCCCATCTCCGGCGCCTGCACCACCAGCGTGGTGTCCGCTATGGCCGCCACCTCGACCTCGCTCTGGCCCGTGCCCACGGTCTCGATGAAGACGAGCGGGAAGCCCGCCGCGTCCAGCACCGCCGCCGCCGCGACGGTGGAGGTGGCCAGGCCGCCGACGTGCCCCCGCGAGGCCATCGACCGGATGAAGACGTCCGAATCGCCGGCGTAGGCCTGCATGCGCACCCGGTCGCCCAGGATGGCGCCGCCGGTGATGGGGCTCGATGGGTCGATGGCCAGGACCGCCACCGCCCGACTGCCCTTCCGAGCCTCGCCCACCAGCGCGGCGACCAGGGTCGACTTTCCGGCCCCCGGTGCGCCCGTCACCCCGATCAGGTGGGCTTGGCCCGCCAGCGGGTAGAGGATGCGCAGCGCCGCCTCGGCGGTTCGGCTGCGGTTCTCGACCTCCGTCAGCAGTCGGGCCAGCGCACGACGCTCGCCGGCACGGGTCCGCTCGGCGAGGTCGCGGCCGCGGTCGACCGCCGCGGCATCGTGCCCGCCCTCGGTCGGACCCCCGTGCGCGGCCTCGGTCACCCCTCGGAGCGCGGCTGGACGTTCTCCCGGATGTAGTCGGCCACCTGGCGGATGGTCGTGCCGGGTCCGAAGATGCGACTCACGCCCGCGTCGGTGAGTGCCGGGATGTCGTCATCCGGGATGATGCCGCCGGCCGTGACGAGCACATCATCCAGCCCCTCCGCCCGCAGCCCCTCGACGATGCGCGGCAGCAGCGTCATGTGCGCCCCGGACAGGATGGACAGGCCGACCACGTCCACGTCCTCCTGGAGCGCCGCGGACACGACCATCTCCGGTGTCTGGCGCAGACCCGTGTAGACCACCTCGAAGCCCTCGTCGCGCAGCCCGCGAGCCAACACTTTGGCGCCGCGGTCGTGACCGTCGAGACCAGGCTTGGCAATGAGCACCTTGATGGGCCGTTCGGACATGGCCGCGATGATAACGGTGGGGAGGTCGTTGGAACGTGTGGGGAGCGAACGGACCCTTGAGCGATGGCTAGTTCCCGGCCGAGGTGGGCTTGGAGGTCCTCGGCGGTCGTTTCGCACGTCCTCTGATCGAATCGACCCCAAAGCACCGGTAGGCGCGGTTCGGACTTGTGCTCGATCGGCCCGAGGGTCCGTTCGCACCTGTGGCGTACCAAGCGTTTTCCAAGGTGGCCGTACCAGCGGACGGAGGCCAACAAAGCCGGAACCCCATGGGTCGGCCTTACCGGCCGTTTGACCTGCAACGGCGCCGCCGACCCGGGTAGCCTATCTGCTGACCATGATGCAGCGGAGGTTCGCCATGGACCCGTTCGATCAGGAGACGCCGCGCGCGGCCCTCATCCGCATCGCCCGCGAGGTGGCAGGCGATCCCTCGGACGCCCCGAGATTCTTGCGCCGGTTCCGCGTGATCTATCTACATCTGGCGGCGACTGTCGATGGCGCGTCGGCGCGAAACGCCGCCACGATGGCAGGGCCGGTGCCAGTCGGTTGGAACGAGTACGCGATGCAGACGGGGATGATGCCTCCCAATCCTGAGAAGCTTCGGGAGGGAACCGCGGAGCTCCTCGATTCCACGGAGGCGGGACTCGCTGAGCTGCGGTGAGACGCCGGCCGCGCTCGGGCCTAAGGTGCGCTCGGTGCCGGGCGGGCCAGGTGTGCGAAGAATTCGGCGCGCGTCTTGTCGTTGGCTCGGAAGATGCCCAGCACGGCGCTGGTGGTCATGATCGTGCCCGGCTTGCGCACGCCCCGCATCACGGCGCACAGGTGGCTCGCCTCCAGGACCACCCCGACGCCCTTTGGCTCCAGGCGCTCCATCAGGAAGTCGGCGACCTGCTGGGTGAGGCGCTCCTGGACCTGGAGCCGGCGCGCAAACATCTCCACGATGCGCGGGATCTTGGACAGTCCGATGACCCGCCCCTCCGGGATGTAGGCCACGGATGCCGTACCGAAGAACGGCAGCAGGTGGTGCTCGCATAGCGAGTAGAAGGGGATCTCCCGGACCACCACCATCGCGCTGTAGTCGATATCGAAGATGGCGCCGTTGACCAGCCGCTCCGCATCGACGTGGTAGCCGGCCGTCAGCTCCGTGTACATGCGGTGGACGCGGTCCGGCGTTCCAGCCAGACCCTGGCGGTCAGGATCCTCACCGATACCCTCCAGGATCTGCCGCACAGCCGCCTCGACCGGGCCGTGGGGCGAGCCGTCCCCCGGACCGCCAGAGTCGATGAGTCTGCCGCTGTCTTCCTGATGATCGCCGCCACGTTCGATCTCATCCACGAGCGAGCGGACATGCGGCGGCAACTCCGTCACTGGATGCGTGCCCGGCTAGGGGCGCGGCTGCGCGGCCGAGTCCTCATCGTCGGAGGAGCCGAACTTGCGATCGGCGGCCTCACGCGCTTCGCGGACACCGTGGCCCAGTGCGGCGCCGAGGCGTGGCAGGATCTTGGGGCCCCGGAAGAGCAGCAGTCCCGCGAGGATCAGGATGAGGACGACGGCGATGTCGGACACCTGCGCATCCTAGCCCAGCCGGCGACCAGCGCCAGTTCGACCGTCGACCGGGCCTCTGCGAGCGGCCACATCCCCCAGCGTGCCGACGCGCTTCCACGTCATAGACTGCGGCCATGGACCGTCCGAGCTCCGGGAGCGACCGCTCAGCGAGCCTTCAGGAACGCTACGCCGCACGGTCGATCTGCTTCGGCTGCGGCCCGGCGAACGACCAGGGGCTGCACGTCCGCTCCTTCCCTCGTGGCGCCGACGACGATGAGTGCGTCTGCGATTGGACCCCCGAGCCGCACCACCAAGCGTTCCCGGGAGTGCTCAACGGCGGCATCATCGGCACGCTGATGGACTGCCACTCCAACTGGACGGCGGCGTACCGCCTGATGCGCCAGGCAGGCGCCGATCGACCGCCCACCACGGTGACGGCCGACTTCCACGTTCGACTGCTCAAGCCGACCCCCTCCGGCGACCCGGTGCACCTGAGTGGCCGCGTTGCCGAGTCGACGGACGACCGAGCGACCATCGAGACGGCGCTCAGCTCGGGTGACGTCGTGACGGCCACCTGCCGTGGCACGTTCGTGGCCGTCAGGCCGGGTCACCCGGCGTATCACCGCTGGTAGCCGTGTCCACGGATCTCCGCAGCAGCGCCAGCAAGGCCGCGGCGACCTCAGCCGGCCGATAACGCATCAGGTTGTGCCCCACGCCCGTGAAGCGGGTCACATCGGACGCTGGGAGGCCGCGGGCGGCGCGCCTGGCCAGGACATCCTCCAGCGCCAGCCGACGCTCACGAGCGCTCTCGTCGTCGGCGCTCGTCTCGGCCACGAGCACTGCAAGCGGACGCAGGACTGCGAGCAGCGCCTCGGACGGGTCGTAGCTCCACATCGCCTGCACCGAGCCGCGGATCGCCGTCGGGCGGCTCACCAGCCCGACATGACCGGCGTGCTTCTGGTCGACCTGGGCGCGGGCGGCGCGCTCCTGGTCGGCGTCCCAGGTGGGCGGATGAAAGTGCCGCCGGTCGGCCAGGAAGGCCGCCATGGAGCCGAGCACCTCGGGCGGTTCCGCGATGGCCGCCAGGTACTCGTCGGCTGACGAGCGAGTCGCCTCGGACATCTCTTCCCAGCCACCGTCCACGAGGGCCACGCCAGCCACGGACCCGGGCGCTTGAGCGGCCATCGTGGCCGCGATCATCGCGCCGAAGCCGTGACCTGCCACGACCGCTGGTTGGCCGCCGACCGCGTCGCCCCAGCCGTTCCCGGAGAGGACGGTGAGCATGTCCGTGGCCAGGGAGTCAAGCTCGTAGCCGGCGCGCGTCGGATCGGACAGGCCGTGGCCTCGCAGATCCGGCGCCAGGACACGGGCGTGGGCGGCCAGCCGGCGCGCCACCGGCGCCCAAGCCCAGGCGGTCTGGGAGAGGCCGTGCAGGAGGATGAGGGGCGGTAGGCTCGCCGATGTCTCGGGCACCCCCCAGTCGAGGTAGTGGATCCCCTCCCCCGTGTCGAGCCGCACCACGAAGGAATCCGGGGCGGCCTCCGCGTCGGTCACCGGGCTGGGGTCGATCACCGGGCTAGCATAGGCAACCATGCCCATCCGAAGACGAGGGACGCTCGCCCGCCGTAACGCCCACCGCCGGGTAGACCTGCCGGAACTCCGGCACGAGCCCTTCGAGCGACTGGTCCAACGGGCGCTCGACGAGCTGCCCATGCCGTTCCGTGCGCTGCTGGAGAACGTAGCTGTGGTCATCGAGGACGAGCCGACGCACGACCAGCTCAGCTACGGCGGTGGCGACCCGGACGGCACGCTCTACGGACTGTACGAGGGCACGCCGGGCATCGAATATGGCGCCGACTGGGCGCCCTTTCCCAACAAGATCACCCTCTTCCGCTTCGCACTGGAGGAGGACTTTCCCGACCCGAGCGACCTGGCCGACGAGGTCCAGGCCACGGTCGTGCACGAGCTCGCCCACCACGCGGGCATCGAGGAGGACCGACTCCACGAGCTCGGCTGGGGCTGAGTCCTGGGCCGGCTGGGCGCCGACGCGCGGCCGGTCCGTGCGCCTAACTGGCGGCGAGTGCCAGGAGCTCGGGGAGGCGCGCCACCTCCACGTTGCCGCCCGAAGCAACGACGCACACGGTCTCACCGTCGTGGAATGGCACCCGACCGTTCAGCACCGCACCGAGCGCCGCCGCACCGGCCGGCTCCAGCAACTGTTTCATGCGCTCTAGAGCGAAGCGCATGCCGCTCGCGATCGTGGCCTCGTCCACTAGGACGACCCGGTCGACGTACCGGCGCGCCAGGTCGATCGTCCAGCGGCCGGCGAAGGGCGCGCCCAGGCCGTCCGCGATCGACACCGGCTGAAGCGCGACCGGCTCCCCGGCCGTCAGTCCGCGGCTCAGCGCATCGCTCCTCTCCGGCTCTACGCCGATGACGCGCGTGCCAGGGCGGAGCTGCTTGACAGCGGCAGAGACGCCGCTTATCAGCCCGCCGCCGCCCACCCCAACGACAACGACATCGACCTCCGGCAGGTCCTCCACGATCTCCAGCCCCACCGTGCCCTGGCCGGCGATGATCGCGGGGTCATCGAAGGGGTGGATGAAGACGAGACCGCGTTCCTCGCGTAGCTCCTCCATGCGCGCGAAGGTGTCGCCCACGTGCTCGCCGTGGAGGACGACCGTCGCGCCGTACGCCGTGGCCGCGTCCACCTTGGCGCGCGACGCGCCGGCGGGCATGACCACGGTCACCACCAGGCCCGCCGAGGACGCGGCGTAGGCCACCGCCTGGGCATGATTGCCCGCTGAGAGAGTGATGAGACCGGCTTGCCGCTCCTCGTCGGTGAGCTGCAGCACGCGGTTGGTGGCGCCGCGCGGCTTGAATGAGCCCGTGACCTGGAGATGCTCGGCCTTGAGGAACAGCCGCGGCTGACCATCCGCCACAGGACCGGCGCCGAGCGTCACGCCAGCCGTCTCCTCCACCCGTCGAGCGGCGCTGCGCGAGGCGAGCATCGGCGTCCGCGACACGCGCCCCGCGATGCGATCCGCGGCTGCCCGGATCTCGTCGAGCGTGACGTCGCGCAACGCGTCCTCAGCGTGAGCTGTCATGTCAAGGAGTGTAGGTGGCCGTCGAGGCTCGATGCCCGCACTGCCTTGCAGAGCGACCGGGTTTTTGCGTACTTGCGCAAATGGTGAGAGACTATGCCGGTGACGACCGCCGTTGACCCTTGTGTCGACCTCTCCAGTGAGACCGACCGGCAGCGATTCGCGGCCATCGGTCGGGCACTTGCCGACCCCAAGCGGTTGTGCGTGCTGGAGGTCCTCGCCACCGGTGAGCGGTCGGTCGGTCAGTTGT
>JACCQX010000191.1 GCA_013813905.1 Chloroflexota bacterium | reverse complement strand
GCGCAACCGGCTGGCCTGCAAGATCCGCATCGACCAACTGGGCAAGAAGATCTCCGTGGCGCCCTTGCCGCGCTTCGGGGAGGTCAAGGACCTGGTGGTCGCCATGGAGGACTTCTTCGCCAAGTACCGGTCCGTGCAGCCTTATCAGGTCGATGAGCGCCAGATGCCCGCCCGGGAGCGGCTCCAGTCGCCGGAGGACCGGGCCCGCTACGCCGACACCACCAAATGCATCATGTGCGCCGCCTGCACCAGCTCCTGTCCCTCGTTCTGGGCCAAGGACTCGTATGTCGGACCGGCGGCCATCGTCAACGCGCATCGCTTCATCTTCGACTCGCGCGACGAGGGCGCCGAGGAGCGCCTGGAGATCCTGGCCGACAAGGATGGCGTGTGGCGCTGCCGCACGATCTTCAACTGCACGGAGGCCTGCCCCCGCGGCATCGATATCACGCGCGCCATCCTGGAAGTCTCCGGCGCGATCGTGGAGCGTCGCATCTGAGCGAGCGGTCGGGCAGCGGCGCCGGCCTGCGTCGCGTGCTCATCCGGGCTGACGGCGCGGCACGCGGCAATCCGGGGCCGGCCTCGGCCGGCGCGGTGCTCATCGACGCCGACCAGCCGGGTGCGAACGACCCCGCGGCGCCACCCGTGGCGGTGATCGCCCAGCCCCTCGGCATACGCACCAACAACTACGCCGAGTGGACGGCTGTGGTGCTGGCGCTTGAGCGCGCTGCGGAGATGGGAGCCGTGGAGGTGGAGCTGGTGCTCGACTCCAAGCTCGTGGTGGAGCAGTTGATGGGACGCTGGCGGGTCAAGGAGCCGACGCTCATCCGGCTGCACCGACAGGCACTCTCGACGCTCTCGCGTTTCACCCGATGGACCGCCCGACACGAGGGCAGGGCGTCCAACGTCGCTGCTGATGCCCTGGCCAACCTGGCGCTGGACGACCCGGCGGCGGCTGGTCGTACCGAGGCGGCCTCCGGCCGCGAGGTGCAGGCGCTCTGGTCAAAGGGGGGATCCGACCCGGGCACCACGGACCCGGAACCAGAGGCATGGATCTGCGCCACCTGCGGCGTCCAGTACCCGCTCTCGCTGGAGCCGCCCGTCGCCTGTCCCATCTGCGAGGACGACAGGCAGTACGTGGGCTGGGACGGCCAGCGCTGGACCACCATGGCGCAGCTCGTGGCGGCCGGGCACCGCAACCATCTCACGGAAGAGGAGCCCGGCCTGGTGAGCATCGGCACGGAGCCGACGTTCGCCATCGGGCAACGGGCGCTGCTGGTCCGCACCCCGGCCGGCAACGTCCTGTGGGACTGCATCACCCTGCTCGACCCGGCCACCGTGGCACGGGTCCGCGAACTCGGCGGCATCGCGGCCATCGCCATCTCCCATCCCCACTTCTATGACGCGATGACCTCCTGGAGTGCCGCCTTCGGGGATTGCCCCGTGTTCATCCACGCTGCGGACGCGGAGTGGGTCCAGTACCCCGGGCCCGGCCTGCGGCTGTGGGAAGGAGACTCGAAGGAGATCCTGCCGGGCGTGACGCTCATCAACACGGGTGGCCACTTCCCTGGGTCCACGGTGCTGCACTGGGCCGGCGGCGCGGGCGGCCGCGGCGTGCTGCTGACGGGCGATTCGATCACGGTCGTCCAGGACCGCCACTGGGTCAGCTTCATGTACTCGTTCCCCAACCTGATCCCGCTGGCCGATGCTCAGGTCAGGCGCATCGTGGAGGTCCTGCGACCCTTCCGCTACGAGCGCATCTACTCGCTGTGGGAGGGGCGCGTGACGTCGACCGACGGGCCCGGCGCCCTGCAGCGCTCGGCCGAGCGGTACCTGAGCCACCGGTAGTCCGGGCGACCGCTCTTTGGCAGAGCCGGTAGACTCGATCGCGTCAGCGAGACGGCCGGACGGTCGCGTGCCACGCCGGGGACACCCCCGCTGGGGCACGAGGAAAGTCCGAGCTCCGCGACGCACGGTAGCGGGTAACTCCCGTCCGCCGAGAGGCGAGGACCAGCGCCACAGTGACGAACCGGCAGATCGACCTCGGTCGGTCGGGCCGGGTGAAACGGGCAAGCTCTACCCGGTGCAAGGCCAAATAGGAGGGCCTCCGGGGCGTCCGAGAGGGCGCCACGGAAGGGGTGCGTCGCCCCGCCCTCGGGTCGGCCGCTAGAGGCGACGGGCAACCGTCGACCGTAGATGGATGACCGTCCCCACGGTCTCGACCGTGGGACAGAACTCGGCTTACAGGCCGTCTCGCTGACGCGCTCCGTTCACTCCTCGTCGGCGCGGAAGATGCCCGGGTTGCCGCAGGGAGCGCAGCTTCGCCGGGCGGCGGACAGGTCGCCCAATACCCGGGAACGCCTCGCGTCCGGCGTAGAGACACTCGACCTGATATGAAGTCATCGCGCCACGCCTGGCTGGGCCGGCCAGGGTCAGCCGTCGAAAGGTGCAGCGGCGAAGTTGGTCGGGCCCGCGCGCCACCAGCGCGGGATGCGCCCGCTCCGCTTCCATCATGGTCTCGGGTAGCGGCGCATGTCGACCGGGTCGCAGGGCCGTCCGAGCATGGCGTCGAGGCGCGCGTCTCCCGAATTCGTGGGGTGTCGCGGGCGGCGGTAGAGCCATGGGGCGCTGGGCTGCCACTCTGCGGATCTGCGGCTGATGAAGCGCCACGGGACCTCTTGCTGTGCTGCTTCGGAGTGCGGGCGTGGAGGTAGGGCGTCCCACGCCGGTGGCAGGCAACCTAGCAGCGCTCTCGATGGCCCCGCCATGCCCGAACAGTACTAAGGCAAGACGCCGGTCGGGCGCATCGTCGTGGGCGGAAGTCGGCCTTGACGCGCCCGGTGGAAGGGGTAAGATGGCCGCCCGTGGCGCTAAGTGGAGCAAAGTGGGGAAAGGCGGTGACGAACCCATCTTCGGGGGCCCAAGTCGGGCCGCGGATGGGGCTCGTGCCGGACGAGGCGATCCGACAGCGTGTTCACAGGTGAGTACCGCCATTCGGTCGACGAGAAGGGACGTATCGCCGTGCCCGTCCGTTTCCGTGCGGAACTCGCCGGAGGCGCGCTGGTGAGCAAGTGGATCGACGGCTGCCTGGCCATCTTTCCGCGACCCGCTTGGGATGCCTTGGCCGAACGCGCGGCCAGCCTGCCCGTCACGGACGCTGGAGCACGGACCTTCCAGCGTTTCCTATTCGGCACGGCCTTCGAGGTCGAGCTCGATCGCCAGGGGCGCCTGGTCATCCCGGCGGTCCTGCGCGAGTTCGCCGAGATGGAGGAGGAGACGGTGGTGGTCGGTTCGCGTGATCACCTGGAGCTGTGGTCTCCGGCCCGCTGGTCGAGCTACAGCGCCCAGATGGACGCGCCCGAGGTCCTTGCGGGACACCTGCAGGGACTGGGCATCTAGCGCAACACATGAGCCTCCGGGATCCGGAGGGGCTCGCTGAAGACAGGTCGTGAAGTGGAAGAAGGGCATCTGCCCGTGATGGTGGAGGAGGTCATGGCGGCTCTCTCACCTGTTCCGGGCAGCTTCCAGATCGATGCGACCGTCGGTGGCGGGGGGCACGCCCTGCGGATCCTGGAGGCCTCCACGCCTGGTGGCCGTCTGCTCGGCCTGGATGCCGACCAGGCGGCCATCGCCAGGACGCGGCAGCGATTGGAGCGTTTCGACGACCGTGCGGTCCTTCGACAGGCCAACTTCGAAGAGCTGGGCGAGGTAGCGCCCGAGGAGGGCTTCGGGCAGGTCGATGGCGTCCTCTTCGATCTGGGACTGAGCTCCCAGCAGCTGGCCGACAGCGACCGTTCGTTCAGCTTTCGATCGGAGGGGCCGCTGGACATGCGCTTCGATACAGGGCAGGGCCGACCGGCCCACGAGCTGCTGGCCGAGCTCGAGGAACGTCAGTTGACAGATCTCTTCCGGCGCTTGGGCGAGGAGCCACATGCACGGCGGATCGCCGCGGCCATCGTCGTCCAGCGTGAGGCGGCGCCGCTGCGCACCGGCCGAGAGCTGGCGGAACTGGTCGAGGGTTCCGTTCCCTCCCAGCGCGAGGGCGGCCGCAGCGGGCGCCGCGACGGAGGCCGGGACGGGCGGCGCCGCATCCATCCCGCGACGCGTGTCTTCCAGGCGCTGCGCATCGCCGTCAACCGGGAGCTGGAGACGCTGCCCGTGGCCCTGTCCGCGGCGGTGGCCCTGCTTCGTCCGCAGGGCCGGCTGGCCGTCATCAGCTACCACTCACTGGAGGACCGCATCGTGAAGCGTTTCGTGGCGGCCGAGCGGCGCGGTTGCGTGTGCCCGCCGGCCTTCCCCGTCTGTGTCTGTGGACGCGCCGCGCGGTTGGCGCCAGTGGGGTCCCAGCCGCAGCGTCCCAGCGACGCCGAGGTGCAGGCCAACCCGCGATCCCGCAGCGCGCATCTGCGCGTGGCCGGAAGGCTGGCGGCATGAGCCGGGGACACAGCGGCTCGCGACGACGCAACTACGGACCTCGCCAGCGGGACCTCCGCCGGCGCGCCACTCACGCTGCCGAGCCTGACACACGGACCATCGAGTGGCCGCGCGGCGCAGCCTGGGCCGACGCGTCAGGCGCCGCTTCGGAGCTGGTCACCCGTACCGATCGAGAGGAGGTCGCCTGATGGCCGTATATCAGGGCACCCGGCCTCGGGCCGTGATGCCCACTGCCCGAACGCTCAGGCGACCCGTGACCAGCGTGCGCCACGCGGCGCCCCTCGAGCGGCGCTCACGCCGTGCCCGCTACCACGCGCCCCGGCGGGCTTCACCGGTCCTGCTGACACTGGCGGGCGTGCTGTGCGCCTTCATGATCGGTCTCGTCTACCTCACGCAGGTGCTCCAGGTCGGGGCTCTGGACATGGAAGTCAATCGGCTCCTGTCGGAGCGATACCGGATCAGCCGGGAGATCCAGAGTCAGCAGGGCACCGTCGCCCGATGGGCTGCGGCGCCGCAGGTGATCGAGTGGGCTCATCAGCATGGGCTGGATCCGCTGGGCGACAAGCTCCGCGTGCCGCGGCCCTAGCGCGCCATGCTGGGTCGGACCGATCTGCGCCTGCGCCTCGTCGTCATCCTGGTGCTGCTCGTGGCCATGTTCGGCGCCGCCGTGGCGCGCTTGACCTACCTCCAGGTCGCCGAGGCGCCGGAGCTGCGCGAGCGGGCCATGGCCCAGATGCAACGTTCCAGCGAGGAGGCGCCGGTCCGCGGCGCGATCCTCGATCGACACGGCACGGTCCTGGCCACGAGCGCGTACCGCGACCAGCTCGCGGCGTACCCCGCGAGCATGGATCAGGCCGAGCTTGAGCCGACGGTCCAGGCGCTCGCCGAGATCCTGGGATCGGACGAGGCCGGCACGGCCCTCCTGCGCGAGCGACTCGGCAGCGGCGACGAGTACGTGGTCATCTCACGCGAGCTCACCCTGGAGCAGAGCGAGGCGGTGCGCGCGGGCATGGCCGGCGCCGCTGCCGAGCGCCCGCTGGTCGGCCTCGGCCTCGAGGCGCGGCCCGTCCGCGTGTACCCCAACCCGGGCGGGATGCCGGGCACCACGCTGGCCAGCCAACTGCTCGGGTTCGTGTCCGAGGACGGCCAGGGGCACTACGGCATCGAGGGCTTTCACGACGCGGAACTGGCGGGAGTGCCCACCAGGCTGGCCTGGCTGCGAGACCCGGCGGGCCGCGTCCTGGCCGGTACGGCACGCGTGCTCGAGGCGGGCCAGGAGGGCACCGACGTCAGGCTGACCATCGATGCGAACCTGCAGCTCCAGCTGGAGAAGGAGCTCTACGCGGCCTGGGTGGCCGATCGGGCCAAGCGGGTGAGCGCCGTCGTGCTTGAGCCGGAGACGGGTGCCGTTCTGGCCTGGGCCTCGGTACCGGGCTACGACGCCAACGACTACAAGAACGTCGCCGCCTCCTCCGCGCACCTTCTCGCGGATCCCATCGCGTCAGCCGTGTACGAGCCCGGCTCCGTGATGAAGATGCTGACCGCGGCCGCAGCGCTGGAGAACGGCACCATCACGCCCGGAGAGAAGGTGCGCGACGCGTACGGGATCCGCTTCGGGGGGCATGTGGTCCGCAATGCTGATGGCCGCTCGATGGGTCGCATGCCCTTCGAGGATGCCATCGCCTACTCACGTAACGTGGCCACCGCCCGCGTGGCCATGGACCTTGACTCCACCGTCGAGGGCGCCTCGCAGGTGCTCTTCGACACGTGGCGGAGGTTCGGCATCGGAGGATCCACGGGCCTCGACCTCGCCGGAGAGGCGACCGGCCTGGTGGTCGATCCGAAGGTCCAGGAGTGGCAGCCGGTCGACCTGGCCAACCGTGCCTTCGGTCAGGGGGTAGCCGTGACGCAGGTCCAGCTGGCGGCGGCCTACGCGGCCATGGCCAACGGCGGCTATCTCGTGACGCCGCACCTGGTGCAGAGCAAGGGCGATCGGGCGGTCGCCCAGCCGCCGCCGGAGCGGATCATGACCGACAGCCTGTCTGCGGAGCTGACCGGTCTCATGGAACACGTGCTGACAGAGGTCGATGGATACCGGGCAGGCACAGAGATGCCCGGTTACGTGGTGGGCGGCAAGACCGGCACGGCGCAGATCTGGGATGTGGAGCGAGGGCGCTGGCACCCCGATCTCTTCAACTTCTCGTTCGTCGGGTTCGTGGGGACCGTGCGGCCCGAGGCGCTCATGGCCATCAGGATCGAGGAGTCCAAGCCGACCGTCACCGGGCCCGGCATCCTCCACCTCGGTATCTCCTCGTATGAGCTGTTCCGGCGGGTCGCGGCCGACACGATGACATCGCTGGACGTGGAGCCGCTTCCGATCGTCGAGGAGCCGGCCGCAAGCTCGCGCCCGGCTACGAGTCCGCGCCCCGACGCCAGTCCGCGGCCCGACGCGACCCCGCGCCCCGACGCCAGTCTCGTCCCCGACCTGAGTCGGCGCCCGGATCGCGGTGGCTAGGAGCCGGCGTGCGAGAATGCGCCACGATCGTGACTGACGCGCCGAGCACCCTGCCGATCCCGGGCGCGCCGCACCTGACGGGCGAGCATCTCGCCGGCATCGTGCGCGGCGAGCTCCTGGCAGCGGGGGCTCTGCCCATCCGCGGCGGAGCAGTCGACTCTCGACGTGTGGCGCGCGACGACTGCTTCTTCGCGCTGCCTGGGGAGCGGACCGATGGGCAGCGATTCCTGGCCCAGGCCGTGAAGGCCGGTGCGGCGGCTCTCGTGCTGCGCGACGCACCGGACCCCGAGACGCTGGCCGGCCTGCGCGCGATGGCAGCGGTGACGGTCATCCGCGTGCCCGATGCGCTGCTCGCACTCCAGGCCTCCGCCCGAGCCTGGCGCGCTCGATTCGATCCGCTCGTCATAGGCATCACCGGGTCGCTGGCCAAGACCTCCACCAAGGAACAGACCGCCGAGGTGCTCAGCCAGCGCTGGACGGTGCTGCGCAACGAGGGCAATGAGAACAATGAGGTGGGGCTGCCACTCACCGTGCTGCGGCTCCTCCCGACGCACGAGGCAGCCGTGCTGGAGATGGGCATGTACACGGCCGGCGAGATCGCGCTTCTGAGCGGCATCGCGCGGCCGCGCATCGGGGTCGTGACCGCGGTGCGTGGCACGCACCTGAGCCGAGCCGGCTCGATCGAGGCCATCGGCCGGGGCAAGGCTCAACTGGTCGAAGCCCTGCCCCCGGGCGGCACGGCGGTGCTCAACGCGGACGATCCGCGGGTCATCGCGATGCGGGAGCGGACATCGGCCACGATCCTCAGCTACGGCTTCGATAGCGCCGCCGATGTCCGCGCGGAAGCACCCGAGTCCCTCGGCGAAGCAGGCATGCGCTTCACGTTGCGCACGCCTTCCGGCGCCACGGACGTGACCACCACGGCGCTGGGCCGCCACAGCGTTCACAACGCGCTGGCCGCTGCGGCCGTGGGCATCGCGGCAGGCCTGACCCTGCCCGAGATCAGCCGCGGTCTGGCGGGCGGTTTCCGCGCGGCGCATCGCACGGCCCTCCTGCGCGCCGGAGCCTGGCGCATCGTGGATGACTCGTACAACGCGGCCCCCGATTCGATGGTCGCCGCGCTGGAGCTGCTGGGCACTCTGGGCGGCCGCCGTGTAGCGGTGCTGGGGGAGATGCTGGAACTGGGCGACGCCGCGTACGAGGCGCACCGCGCGGTGGGCCGGCGCTCGGCCGGCCTGACCGATCTCCTGGTCACGGTCGGAAGCGGGGCCGGCGGCATCGCCGAAGGTGCGCGGGGGGCGGGCCTGAGCCCCGGTTCCGTCCATGAGGTGAGCGACCGTGACGAGGCCCTGGCATTGCTGTCGCGGATGCTGCGTCCGGGCGACGCGGTGCTCGTCAAGGCCTCGCGCGGCGTGGCCCTGGACCTGCTGGTCGACGGGTTGGTGGCGGCCGGTCAGGCTGCCGTGACGGCGTGAGGCGCGTCAGTTCGTGAACGGCTCCGAGGCGATCGTCCAGGCGATCCTGCTGGCCTTCGCCCTGGTGGTGATCCTGATGCCCGCCTTCCTGCGCATCCTGCGCCGCCTGGGACTGGGCAAGCGCATCCGCCTGGAGGGGCCACAGAGCCACCAGGTCAAGGAAGGCACGCCGACCATGGGCGGGCTGCTCATCCTCATCGTGGTGGGCGGATCAGCGCTCATGCTGGAGCTCCTCTCCAGGGACTTCCTGGACGGCTCCACGTTCGCGCCGCTGGCTACGCTGGGGCTGGTGGGGGCGCTCGGCGCCGCTGACGATTATCTCAATGCGCGCACCGGTGACGGCATCCGAGTCCGTCAGAAGTTGCTCTGGCAGGCGGCCGTGGCGGGCTACGTCGCCTTTCAGATCCAGCAGACCTACGCCATCGACACGCTGCTGGTGCCCTTCCTGGGACCGATGGAGATCCCGCCGGTGGTCTATGTCGCGTTTGCCGCGTTTGCCATCATCGCCACCAGCAACGGGGTCAACCTCACCGATGGCCTGGACGGTCTGGCCGGCGGCACGCTGATCTTCGCGTTCGTCGGATTCATGATCATCGCCGCCATCAACACGCCCTTCCCGCAGCCGAACCTCGCCGTGCTCTGCGCTCTCATCATCGGCGCCCTGCTCGGCTTCCTCTGGTTCAACGTCCATCCCGCGCAGGTCTTCATGGGCGATTCGGGCTCCTTGTCGCTGGGCGCCACGCTGGCCGTCGTGGGCCTCATCACGGGTCAGATACTGCTGCTGCCGCTGATCGGCCTCATCTTCGTGCTGGAGACCGGCTCCGTCTTGGCCCAGGTCGCCAGCGTGAAGGCGACCGGCCGCCGGATCCTGCGCATGAGCCCGCTGCATCACCACTTCGAGTTGAGCGGCTGGCACGAGGAGAAGATCACCCTCCGCTTCTGGATCGTGGGGATCCTGGCCGCGATGCTGGGCGTGGTCGTCTTCCTGGCCAGCCGCGAGTCGTTCACGTGAGCGCGGCCACACAGGTCCGACCGATCGACTTGCAGGGACTGGATCTGGAGAGCTTCCGCGGACGACCGGTCGCGGTCCTTGGCCTCGCGCGCAGCGGCATCGCGCTGACACGGTTCCTGGCCGACCGAGGCGCACGGGTGACGACCTACGACGCGCGCCCGGCGGAGCGACTGGGCGAGGCCATCGCCGCCCTGGTCGAACGGCCGGTGCGACTGCTGTTGGGGCCCGATGTCGACCCGGTCGAGGCCTTGTCCGGTCAGTCGCTGATCTGCACATCCCCGTCGATCAGCAGCCGCTACCCGACCACGGAGCCGCGATTGCGCCGGTCCCTGGGGCGGCTGGAGTCGGAGGGGCGGGTGCCAGTCGTCAGCGAGATCGACCTCTTCCTGCGCCTGTGCCCCGCCTTCACCGTGGGCGTCACGGGAACCAAGGGCAAGACCACCACGAGCTCCCTTATCGCCGCGCTCCTGGCCGCAGGTCCGGAGCCGGTCCTGTTGGGCGGCAACATCGGCCTGCCGCTGGTGGAGCGTCTGCCCGAGCTGAAAGCGTCGCATCGCGTCGTATTGGAGATCTCGGAGCTGCAGCTTCCGACGCTCTCCCGAGGCACCGACGTGGCGGTCTACACCCACGTCACGGCCGATCACCTCGACCGGCACGGGTCGCTGGAGGAGTACCGCGCCATCAAGCGCCGGCTGGCCGAGCTGCTGCCCGCGGGCGGCGCGATGGTGCTCAACGCTGAGGACCCGGTGACGGCCGGCTACGCGGCGTCGATCCCAGCCGGCACTGCCGTCGTGCGCTACCGGCGGCAGGCTCCCCGACCAGGCGAGCTCGGCCTGGTCGGGGGCTGGATCGTGGCGCGCGAGGTGGCGCCGCTGCCCGGCGCCGGCAGTGACAAGGTGTCCCCTGCGGCCGGCGGACGCCTGATGCGCGTCGCGGAGCTGGCCATCCCCGGCGAGCACAACATCAGCAACGCGCTGGCGGCCGCCGCCGTGGGCGTGCTGCTGGGCATCCCGGCCGACAGTCTGCGTCAGGCGATGCGCGCCTTCACCGGCGTGGAGCACCGCCTGGAGCCGGTCGCCACCATCGACGGCGTCCGCTGGGTCAATGACTCGCAGGGAACCCAGCCCGACGCGGTGATCGCCGCGCTGCGCAGCTTCCCGCGGCCGCTGGTGCTCATCGCGGGTGGCCGATCCAAGAAGCTACCCCTGGAGGAGCTCGCGACAGTCGCCGCGCAACGCGCCGATGCCGCGGTGCTCATCGGCGAGAGCGGCCCCGAGCTGGCAGCTCTCCTGGGGTCGGCCGGCGTCCGACGCCTGGCATCGGCCGCGGATCTGACCGAAGCGGTCGCCGTCGCGGATGAGATCGCCCGCTCGCTGCTCGTCGAAGGAGTGCCCGGACCGGCCACGGTGCTGCTCAGCCCGGCGGCCACCAGCTTCGACATGTTCGAGGACTACGCGGCACGCGGCCGGGCCTTCAAGGCCGCGGTGGCCCAGCTGGCCGAGAGCCAGCGGCGAGGGAAGCGATGACGGCCCGCACGCCCAGCGCGCCGGCTATCGCGCTGCGACGCGACGAAGCACGGCCGGCCGGCGCGACACGCGTCGTGCGGGGTCCGCAGCGGGAGCGCCACGAGCCGGACTACCTCGTGCTCATCTCCGTCGTGACGCTGGCCGTCATCGGCCTGCTGATGATCTACTCCAGTGGCGGGGTGGCCACGGCGGTGCGGACCGGCGGCGATCCCTTCGGTGCGGTGGCCACCCAGCTGGGCTGGTCCGTGCTGGGCCTGGTCGGGATGACCGTGCTGATGCGCACGGACTACCGCTATCTCCGCCTCGCCTCCGTGCCGCTCTACCTCATCACGGTGGTACTCCTCCTGCTGGTCCTCCTGCCGCCCATGGGGCCCATCGAGCCCGTGGAAAAGTACGGCTCGACCCGCTGGCTCCAGCTCGGCCCGCTGCCGACCATCCACCCGGCGGAGTTCGCCAAGCTGGCCATGGTGATCTATCTCGCCCACTGGCTGGCCAGGCAGGGGCTGGGCGTCCGGAGCCTGATCCACGGCCTAGTCCCCTTCCTGCTCATCTCCGGGCTGTGCGTCGGGTTGGTCGCTTTGGAGCCGGATCTGGGCACCACCGGGGTGCTGGCGCTCACGGCGCTGACGCTCGTGTTCGTAGCCGGCGCACGACTCTGGCACCTGGCTCTGCTGCTCCCGCTGGGGGTCTTCGGGGTCATCGGCTACGTCTCCATCCACGCCTATCAGATGCTGCGCTGGACCGCCTATCTCGACCCTTGGGCCGATCCGTTGGGTGCCGGCTTCCAGACGGTGCAGGGTCTGCTCTCGCTTGGTCTGGGCGGGATCCTGGGGGTCGGCCTGGGTCAGAGCGCGCAGCCCGGCGCCTTGACGCTGCCCAACGCCCACAATGACTTCATCTTCGCGCTCATCGGTCAGGAGCTGGGCCTGGTCGGGGGGCTCCTGGTGATCGCGCTGTTCCTTCTCCTGGCCTACCGCGGGGTGCTCATCGCGCTCGCCGCACCAGATACCTTCGGTGCCCTGTTGGCCACCGGCATCACCGCCTGGCTCGCCGTCCAGGGGCTCATCAATATCGGGGTGGTGCTCAACTTGATGCCCATCACGGGCATCACGCTGCCCTTCGTGAGCGACGGGGGCTCCTCGCTGGTGGTGAGTTTCGCGGCGGTGGGTATCCTCCTGTCGATCTCGCGCGAGACCCTTTCCAGAGGCACATGGAACGATGCGGATCCTGATCGCGGCCGGGGGTACGGGCGGCCACATCTACCCCGCCCTGGCCGTCCTTCGCTGCCTGTCCGAGCAGGTCGACGACCTTGAGGTCCGCTGGGTGGGCGGTCATCGCGGGCTGGAGGCCGGCATCGTGCCCGCCGCCGGATTCCGGCTCGACCGCCTATGGCTGCGCTCGCTGCGCACCGTCGAGCCCTCGGTCAACACCGTGGCTGATCCCGTCCGGCTGGCCGCCTCCCTGCCGCAGGCGCTGGCACTTCTCGTTCGCTGGCGACCGCAGGCCGTCCTCGCCACCGGTGGGTACGTGTCCATCCCGGTGCTGACCGCAGCGAAGGCCGCACGCGTGCCCTCGCTGGTGTGGGCCGGCGACAGGATCCCGGGCAGGAGCATCCAGGCCACGGCCCGTCTCGCCTCGGCCATGGCCGTCTCGTTCGAGGGCAGTTGCGAATCACTGGTCGAGCCCTGTTTCCTGACCGGCACGCCCATCCGCCCCCTGGCCGGCATCGATCGGGTGGCGGCGCGCGAGCGCCTGAAGCTGCCCGCGGGCGGGCCGCTGCTGCTGGTGTTCGGCGGTTCGCAGGCCGTCCGACGCCTCAACGAGGCGGTGGCCGGAGCGCTGCCCGACCTGCTCGAACGGACAGCCGTGCTGCACATCACCGGCGAACCGGCCTACGCGGACGCCATGCGTCGCCGTGAAGCGCTGCCCGAGGTGCGCCGCGCGCTCTATCGACCATACCCGTCGCTCCACGGCGAGATGGCCGACGCACTGGTGGCCGCGGACCTGCTGGTCGGTCGTGCCGGCTCCTCGACGCTCGCGGAGGCAGCCGCCGTGGGCTTGCCGCTGGTGGTGGTGCCGTACCCCCACGCGGCTGCGCACCAGGTAGCCAACGCCCGGCAGCTGGTCGATGCCGGAGCCGCCATCGTCATCGCGGATGAGGACTTCGACGCGGCGGCACTGCTGGAGGCGTCCCGCCTTCTCCGCGACGCTGGCGCGCTCGAGCGGATGTCGGCGGCGAGCCGGGCACAGGCACGCCCGGCTGCGGCCAGGGCCGTCGCGGAGCTGCTGCTGAGCCTTGCCGAGCGGCGGCCGCTGCCTTCCCGCGATCAGCTGACGCGCCTATCGCGGGAGGCCGCGTGACCGCCCTCTCCGGCGCGTCCGAGGGCGGCCCGACCGGGGCGGTCGCGAGCGGCCCGGCGCCCCGCCGCCTGGAAGAGAGCGAAGCGCTTCGCCTGGGCACGGACATCCAGCGCCGGATCGGCGTCAAGACGTCCCGCCAGGAGCCGCTCGCCCGGTTCACCACGATGCGCGTGGGCGGACCGGCCGATCTCTTCGCGGAGGTGCGCAATCTCTTCGAGCTGCGAGCCATCGCCCGCTTCGTGCGGTCCCGTGGCGTGCCCCTGTTCATCCTGGGACGGGGCTCCGACCTGGTCATCAGCGACGCCGGCATCGGCGGCCTGGTGGTCATGAACCGCGCGCAGCAGGCGCGCGTGGAGGGCAGCGTCTTCATCACCGACTCGGGCCTGCCCATGGCCAAGGCTGCCACGTTGACCAAGGAGGCCGGGCTGTCCGGGCTGGAGTTCGGACTGGCCATCCCGGGCACCGTGGGGGGCGCGGTGTGGGCCAACGCGGGCGCCCATGAATCGGACGTGGCCTCGGTGCTGGTGGAGGCAGCGGTGCTGCACTCGGGTGGGGCGGAGGAGCGCCTCGATCCGGCCGGTCTTGGGCTGACCTACCGCGAGAGCGTGCTCAAGCAAGCCGGCGAGGGCGCGCCGGACATCGTGACGCAGGCCACCTTCCAGCTCGAGCCGGCCGAACCGGCCCTCATCAGCCAGCGCCTCGACGAGATACGCCGCTGGCGCCAGACGCACCAGCCGCTGGGCATCCCCTCCGCGGGAAGCGTCTTCCGCAATCCCTCCGCCGAGCTCTCGGCCGGGCGGCTGATCGACGAGCTGGGCCTCAAGGGTCGGCGCTGTGGCGGCGCGACGGTCTCCGAGAAGCATGCCAACTTCATCGTGAATGACCGCAAGGGGAGCGCCTCGGACGTGCGACGGCTGGCCGAGGAGGTGCGCGCCACGGTGCTGCGCGAGCGCGGTGTGGAGCTGCGCTTCGAGATCGTCTTCGCCGGCGACTGGAGCGGCTGGGACCCGGCCACGTGACGGCAAGAGACGTGACGGCAAGAGACGCGACGGCAAGAGACGCGACGGCACGCGACGTGGCGGTGCTGCTGGGCGGGCCGTCGGCGGAGCACGATGTGTCGCTGGTCTCCGGGCGCGCCATCGCCCGTGCTCTCCTGGCGCGCGGCCATCGCGTGGAGGGCTGGCTGCTCGACCTGGCCGGTGCCTGGTGGAGCCTGCCGCCGGCAGCCATGGATCCGGCACTCCCGTTCACGGCCTACGACGCGCCCGCTGCCCTTGGCGCGCAGGGACCCTTCTCCGCCGGCGCGGCGCTTGATGCCCTGCGCTCCCGCCCACGAGCGCCGGTCTGCTGGATAGCCCTCCACGGTCCCTTCGGAGAGGATGGCGCCGTGCAGGCCCTCTGCGAGTCGGTCGGGCTGGCCTACACCGGCTCGGGCGTGGCCGCCTCCGCGGTGGGTATGGAGAAGGCTCTCTTCAAGCGGCTGGTGGGCGCTCTCGGGATGCCCGTCGTGCCCTGGCTGGAGGTCCGGGCCGACGACCACGCCCGTGATCCGCGGGCCGTGCTGGACCGCTTGCAGGCCTTCGCCGCGAGCGTCCCAGAGCGGCGCCTCATCGTGAAGCCCGCCGGGCTCGGCTCCAGCGTGGGCGTGTCCATCGTCCATCGCCCGGATGAGCCGTCCGAGCTGGCGCTCGCGCTGGCCCACGCCTTCCAGTACGACGACTCCCTGGTCGCCGAGGCCTGCCTGGCCGGGCCGCGGGAGCTGGAGGCCAGCGTGGTCGGCAACGGCCCGGCGCACCTGGAGGTCTTCGGACCTGGCGAGGTCTTCCCCGGACACGAGTTCTACGACTACGCAGCCAAGTACCAGCAGGGCGTCTCGCGGACCACGGACCGTCCCGAACTCTCCGGCGACCTGCGCGAACGCGTGCGCAGCTTGGCGGCGCAGGCTTTCACGGCCATCGGCGCGGAGGGCTTCGCGCGCGTCGACTTCCTGCTGGCGAGCGACCAGCTCTACCTCTCCGAGATCAACACCATCCCGGGCTTCACGCCCATCAGCCTCTTCCCGACGCTGTGCGCAGAGGGTGGCTACGACTTCGGAGCGATCGCCGAGCGGATCATGGACCTGGCCCTGGAGCGAGAGGCGCAGCGGCCCGACCGCACGCTGTCCCGGGCGGATCTGCCCTGAGACCATGACGCTTCCGGTTCGGCCGTATCGGAGGGCGCGTCCTCGGCGCTCGACCGGCCGCGCTTCCTCGCGCCTCACGCGTACGCGCCTGGCAGGGGCCTTCGTGCTGCTGCTCTCGGGCGGCGCGCTGTACGCGCTGACCACGTTGCCCGTCTTCGCGCTCGATCCCGGCTCGGTGCAGGTGGAGGGCCTGCGCTACACCGATCCAGCCGCGGCGCGCGCCGCCCTGGGACTGGAGGAGGGCCGGCATGGCAACCTCTTCCATCTCCCCACGGCGCGCCTGGAGGCGGCGCTCATGGCCTTGCCCACGGTGCGTGGCGCAAGCGTCCAGGCTCGATTGCCCGACGGGCTGCACGTCGCCGTGGAGGAGCGTGTGCCGATCCTGCAGTGGCGCCATGCCGGCAGCGCCTGGCTGATCGACGTGGAGGGCGTCATCCTCGCGCCGGCACCTCTCGGAGAGGGTCTGGCGGCCGTGGATGACCAGCGCACCACGAGCCAGTCAGCCACGTCCGAAGCCGAGGCAGCGCCCGGAGCCCAGATGGCGTCCGGCGCGGTCATCGCGCCGCTCGACCTCGAGGTGGCGCGTGTGCTGGGAGCCGTCACGCCGGCACATCTGGGAAGCGCGGCCTCCGAGTTGACCCTGTCGGTCAGTGATGCGGACGGCTGGGTCATGGAGTCGGACCGCGGCTGGCGCGCCATCTTCGGCCACTATGTGCCCGAGTCGCGGCCGCCGGCCTCCATCCCCGGGCAGCTGACCTGCCTCCACGCCCTGCTGCTCTCGGAGGGTGAGGCGGTGGCCGAGGTCATGCTGTCCCTCTCCGATGACGCCTGCGGCACATACCGGCCACGACCAGCGCCATCACCAGCGCCCGCTCGCTCGGGACGCCGTGGCAACGCGATCTCGCCGGGAGCCAGCGACGCGACGCCCTCTGTGAGCCCGTGATGCGCGGGCATGTCCGCCATCTGCCACGATTGCCCCGCCGTGCGAGGGCCCGGCAGCCGTGATGGATGGAAGGGGAGCCGTGGAGCGAGAAGCGGTGCTGGTGGCCATCGACGTGGGCACCAGCAAGGTCGTGGCGTTGATCGGGGAGGTCACGCGCGATGGCGCGTTGACCATCATCGGCAAGGGCGCCCCGACGGCGGCTGGCCTGAAGAAGGGCGTGGTCATCAACATCGACCAGACGGTCTCGTCCATCCGCGGCGCCATCGAGAGCGCCGAGCGCCTCTCGGGCTACAAGCTCGAGTCCGCCTTCGTGAGCGTCGGCGGCAGCCACGTGGAGAGCCAGAACTCACGTGGCGCGGTGGCCGTCAGCGGGCCGCGTCGGGAGGTCAGCCGGGAAGACGTCGATCGTGCCACGGAGGTCGCACGGGCGGTGACCATCCCCTCCAACCGTGAGGTGCTGCATGTACTGCCGCGCGGCTTCGTGGTGGATGGCCAGGAGGGCGTCAAGGACCCCTTGGGCATGAGCGCCATCCGCCTCGAGGTCGAGACGCACATCGTGCATGCTTCCGCGACTGCCATGCAGAACCTGACCAAGTGCGTGGGCATGGCCAACGTGCGCATCGACGAGCTGGTGGCCTCCTCCCTGGCCGCCGGTGAGCGGTGCTCTCCGACACGGAGCGCGAGCTGGGCGTGGCCGTGGCTGACATCGGGGCCGGCACCACCGATCTGGCACTCTTCATGGACGGTTCGCCGCTGCACACGGCGGTGCTGCCCATCGGCGGCAACAACGTCACCAATGACGTGGCCATCGGCCTCAAGACCAACCTCATGGCGGCCGAGGAGATGAAGATACGCCACGGCACGGCCGACCCCAGCGGCGT
>JACCQX010000184.1 GCA_013813905.1 Chloroflexota bacterium | reverse complement strand
CATCTGGATCAAGTGGCCCAACGACCTGGTCGCCGATGGACCGGATGGCCGGCTGCTCAAGCTCGCCGGCGTGCTTGGGGAGTCGCGCTCCGAAGGCTATCGAGTCTCCAGCGCCGTGGTGGGCATCGGCGTCAACGTAGACTGGCCGGCGGCGGCATTCCCCCCGGATATGGCGCCGTTCATGACCAGCCTGCGGGAGGTCTCCGCTGGGCGTCCGGTGGATCGCGATGCGCTGCTCGACGGCTGGCTGGCTCGGCTCGAGCCACGTCTGGAGGCGCTGGCCAGCGGGGCCTTCGATGCCGGCGGCTGGAGCGGGCGCCAGCGCACCACTGGCCGGCGCGTGGAGGTCGACCTGGGCGGGCGCATGGTGAGCGGGCTGGCTGTCGGTGTCGATCCCGAGTCGGGTGCGCTGCTCATCGAGTCCTCCGATGGGTCGGCGGGATCGCTCGCCGTCGAATCCGGAGAGGTCGTCCGATGCCGGATCGTCGAGCCCCTGCGGCGCGCGTCACCGGCGAAGACCGACTGAACAGCCCCGGCCGGGCACCGGGTCGGGAGTGCGTCCCTGTAACGGATAGACTGCCCCGGTGTTCGGTAGAGGGAGGGAGGAGGCGCCCCAACGCCCCATCCCCTATGACGCGGACCGTCCTGCCGTGGAGGCCGCGCGTCGCGACCACGGCGCTTTCGAGACGCTCTATCGCAAGTACGTGGCACAGGTGTACAGCTTCGCCCTCTACGAGACCCGCGATCGGCACGCTGCGGAGGACCTGACCGAGCAGGTCTTCCTCCAGGCATTGCACAGCCTGCCCCGATTCCGGGAGCAGGGCGACGGTGACGCCTCGACCTTCCGTGTGTGGCTCTTCCGGATCGCGCGCAACGCCCTCTCTAATCAGCGCCGCTGGGCGCGTCGCCATCCCACCGCGCCGCTGGACGATGACCTGGCTATCGCGGCTACGGACGATCCTGCGAATGAGGTGGTCACGCGGGACCTGGTGGCCCGCGCCTGGGCAGCCATCGACCGACTGCCCGAGGACCGGCGACGCGCTCTCACGATGCGTTTCGTGGAGGAGATGAGTGCCCGCGAGATAGGCCAGGTCATGGGCCGCTCGGAGGGCGCTGTCCGCGTGCTGGTGCACCGCGCTCTGCGCAGCGTGGCCGAGCAACTCGGTGGCTCACGGCCATCGTGACCGCCGAGCGGCCATCGTGACGGACGAGAACGGGTCCTTGATCGACGAGGCTGAGTCTCTCGCTACGGATGTCTATCTGGACGGCGTGTTGGCCCGTCGTGGCGGCGCGCGGCCCACCGCCCTCCCCGCCACGGTCGAGCTTTCGATCTCCATCCGCGCCACGGCCGACCTGCTGGATCGCTCCCTACCCCGCTTCCATCCCTCGTTCCGCTTCGAGGAACGGCTGGCCGGCCGGCTGCGGGACACGGCGGAGGGTCGAGGCTCCGCGCCGGGGCCGGGCCGACTGGTGGCGTTCCCTGGCATGGGCACCGTGTTCGACGAAGATCACGGCGCCGGCGATCGGCGGGGACACGGCATGCTGGTGGGCGGCGCCATCGCCTCGGGCGTATCGATCGCAGGGGCAGCATTGCTCGCCTGGCGTCGGGCACGCGGCCCGGATGTGGCCTCCGGTGCGATAGGAAAGCGGGAGCTCTGATGCCCATCAAGCTGCCCTTCCGGCCGCGCCGCCAGGGCTTCCCGCCCGACCTGTGGACGAAGTGCCCGACCTGCCAGGAGATGCTCTACAACAAGCAGCTCGAGAAGAGCCTGCGCGTCTGCGACAAGTGCGGCCACCATTTCCGGTTGCGGGTCGATGCCCGGCTGGCGCAGTTGCTGGACCACGACACTTTCCAAGAGCGGGATGCCGGCCTGGAGTCGGTCGATCCGCTGGGCTTCGTGGACCAGAGGCCGTATCCGGAGCGTCTTGCCGCAGCTCGCACCTCCACCGGCATCCGGGATGCGGCCATGTGGGGCACGGGCGCCATCGGCGGTCACGGCGTGGCGATCTGCGTCATGGACTTCGCCTTCATGGGCGGCTCCATGGGCTCCGTGGTCGGGGAGAAGGTGACCCGCGCGGCCGAGGCGGCGCTGGCCGAGCGGCTGCCGCTCGTCGTGGTCAGTGCCTCCGGCGGTGCGCGCATGCAGGAGGGCACGCTGGCCCTCATGCAACTGGCCAAGACCGTGGCGGCGCTGGTTCGCCTGGCCGAGGCCGGTGTGCCCTACGTCAGCGTCATGACCGACCCGACCACCGGCGGCGTCTTCGCCTCATACGCCGCCCTGGGCGATGTCAACCTGGCGGAACCGGACGCGCTGATCGCGTTCGCCGGCGCTCGCGTCTCGGCAGGGACCATCGCCGAGACGCTGCCGGACGGCTTCCAGCGGGCCGAATTCCTGTTCGCGCACGGCTTCGTGGACCAGGTCGTCAAGAGGGCCGACCTGCGGGACGTGTTGCTGGGACTGCTGGGCTACCTGCGGCCTGCCCCGCAGCGTCGGGCGGTATCCACAGCGGCGCAGAACGGCTCCGGGAACGGCCTGCTGTCGCGGCCCCTCTCCACGCTAGTCGACGTCCGCGCGGACGCTCGCACCGGAGCCGAGCGGTCCCGTGGTTGACGGGCTGAACGCCGCCATGCCGGCTGACTCCTCCCTCGCCGAGGCATCGCCTGAGCCGGTGCTCGGCCACCAGCACCGCGTGGACGACGAGGCGCTGCGCGAGGCGGTCTGGGCACGGGTCCAGCAGGCCCGCAACGTCAAGCGACCGCACACGCTGGAGCTGGTGCGGCTCATGGCCAGCGAGGTCATCGAGCTGCACGGCGACCGGCTATTCGGGGACGACCCGGCGCTGGTCGGTGGCTTCTGTCGCTTCGGTCAGCATCGCGCCGTGTTCGTGGGGCAGCAGAAGGGCTCGGAAGTCGAGGAGAACGTGGCCCGCAACTTTGGGATGCCGCACGCGGAGGGCTACCGCAAGGCGATGCGCCTCTTCCGGCTGGCGGAACGCCTGGGGCTGCCCGTGGTGACGTTCGTGGACACGCCGGGCGCGTATCCCGGCGCGGCCTCCGAAGAGCGTGGCGTGGCGGAGTCCATCGCGCGGTCGATCGGGGTGATGTCCGGCCTGCGCACGCCCATCGTCTGCGTCATCACCGGGGAGGGCGGCTCGGGCGGGGCGCTGGCCATCGCTGTGGGTGACGTGATCCTCGCGCTGGAGAACGCCATCTATTCCGTCATCTCCCCGGAGGGCTGTGCCTCCATCCTGTGGCGATCACCCGAGGCCGCTCAGCAGGCGGCCGTGGCGATGCGTCTGACGGCCGGTGAGCAGCAGGCCATGGGGGTCATCGACCTGGTGATCGCCGAGCCGGCGGAGGGCGCACACGACGCCCCCGAGGAGACGGCCCGGCGCCTCGGCGCGACGATCGTGGCGCAGCTCGACGCGCTGATGCCGCGCGCCCTGGACGATCTGCTGGACGACCGCTACGACCGATTCCGGCGCATGGGCGCGTTCGCCGACAGCGGGACCAGCGTGACCCCGCGACAGGAGCGCCAGAGCCTGGGGGACCGCCTGCGTCTGTTGCTCGGGTCGGGACGCGGCATGCTGGGCGCGGAGCCGGGTCCGCTGCGTCCCGCTGCGGCCGATGATCAGGACGAGCCGCCGCTCCGAGAGGACGTGTAGTGCCCGACGAGCCTGAGCCGACACCGCTTGACCGCCATGCCGCGCAGCGCGAGCTGACGCGCGTGGCGGACGACGTGCTGCCCGCGCTCATCGCTCGCTTCGGTGCCGGCCGCCTGGGAGAGCTGGAGGTCCGCCACGGCGACTGGCGGGTCCGTCTCCGCCGCGCGAACGGAGCAGCAGGGCAGGCCGGGGAGACCGCACCGGGTATGGCCGCGGGCGGCGCGGGACGGTCGCGCGAATCCCGCGAGCACCGCGAGCACCGCGACTCTCGCGAGTCACGCGGCGAGGCCGGGCGCAGCAGCCGCGACACGGACGGCGCCCACGGCGACCGATCCCTGGTCGGCTCTCCGGCGGTGGGCTACTTCCAGCCGGTGGAGGGCCTGGAGGTAGGGCGCTCCTTCCGCACGGGCGACGTCCTCGGTCACGTCGACGTGCTGGGCATCCGCCACGACGTGGTGGCACCGGC
>JACCQX010000176.1 GCA_013813905.1 Chloroflexota bacterium | reverse complement strand
GCCGGCCGCCGGTCGATGCCCGCGCCCTGGGGGAGCCGCTCGCCGGGCAGCCCGACCCACTCGGTGGTGGAGCGGTAGCGGCTGCGGTTCACGTCCACGGGCAGGATGCAGACTCCGTGGCGCTTGGCGTCGTTGATGAGCACCTCGACGGGGTAGAAGCCCATCGGCTGGGCGTTGATCAGCCCGGTCACGAACTGCGCGGGATAGAAGAGCTTCAAGAAGGCCGACTCGTAGGCGGTCCGCGCGAAGGCCGCGGCATGGCTCTTGTTGAAGCCGAAGCTGGCGAAGGCGGCGGCCTGCCGGAAGAGCTCCTCGGCCTCCTCGGGAGTGAGGCCGCTGCGCGCCACGCAGCCGTCCACGAAGCGGGCATGGAGCTTCTCCATCTCCCGATTCGAGCGCCAGGTTCCCATAGCCCGCCGGAAGCCGTCCGAGTCGGCGGCGCTGAAGCCGGCCACGTCGATGGCCACCTTCATGACCTGCTCCTGGTACAGGATCACACCCAGCGTCTCGCTCAGGATCGGCTCCAGACTGGGATGGAGGTAGGTCACAGGCTCGAGGCCCTGCTTGCGGCGCAGGTAGGGATGGACCGCGTTGCCCTGGATGGGTCCGGGTCGGATGATGGCCACCTCCACCACCAGGTCGTCCAGGTCCTCCGGCCGGCTGCGCGGCAGCGTCTGCATCTGCGCCCGCGACTCGATCTGGAAGACACCGACCGTATCAGCCGCCTGGATCATGCGGAAGACCTCCGGGATGTCCTCCGGCAGGCGATCCAGGTCGACGTGGACGGCGCAGTCGACCGAGATGTCCCGTAGGGCATCGTCGATGGCCGAGAGCATGCGCAGGCCCAGCAGGTCGAGCTTGATGAGCTTGATGGTCTCGACATCGCGCTTGTCGTACTGCACCACCACGCGGCCGGGCATGGTAGCGCGCTCCAGCGGCGCGATATCCACGAGCGGCGCGGCCGTGATGAGCATCCCGCCGGTGTGGATCGAGAGATGCCGGGGGAAGCCGTCGATGCGCGCGCAGAGCTCCAGCCATCGATCCCAAGGGGAGAGACCGACCGTGGAGCGGCTGGGGGATGGCGGGGGCAGCGGATCGAGCTCCACGTAACCCACGCTGCTGGCCTTGATGCGGCGAGTGGCCCGGACCGTCGGCCCAGCCTCCGCGCTGACCGTCAGCTCAGCCTCCCGGGCGCCGGCCGAGCCCTCGCCGCGCAGCCAGCGCACGCTGACCGGCGTGTCACCGGGGCCGCCCTCGTCGTCCGACGGACCACGGCGCAGCTCGGTCCGCGGCATCAGTCGATCGGAGAGCCGCACGATGGCGCCGGTCGTCACGGCACCCGCGGCACTCACGGCACTCGGACCTCGGATCGGACCGCCGTTATCCACGCGCCGTTCGTCCTCGCGCCGCGCCATCCGTCCGGTGCCGTGCTCGCCGGCACCACCGGTCGCCAGCCGGCCGCCGCGTCCGTGCCCCAGTTGGCCCATGCCGTCGATGAAACCCATCGCCGCGGCACGCTCCCCCACCATCCGCGACGCCTCGGTCGCAGCGGCCGCCGCCACGGCCTGTGGCAATGACTCGGAGTTGGCCTGCGGCAGCGACTCGGCGACGGCCCGTGCCAGGCTCCTGCCGGCCGCCGGTGAAGAGCCCGGCGAC
The DNA here is from genome assembly GCA_013813905.1 of Chloroflexota bacterium. Taxonomy (GTDB): domain Bacteria; phylum Chloroflexota; class Limnocylindria; order Limnocylindrales; family CSP1-4; genus Palsa-1032. The sequence continues at coordinate 5,257 of JACCQX010000176.1, read as the reverse complement.
GACCCCGACCTCCCGGCACCATCCCCACCGACGCCGACCGTTCCCTCCCCTGCGGCCTGGAAGAACTCCGCGAAGCCGCCCTCTGCCTCCAGGTCGCGCCGGACCATGACCGAGTCGTAGGTCTCGAGCGCCTTGGCCACCCGGTCGACCAGCGGCCGCGGGAAGCCCAGCGCGTAGCCCACCTCGCGGACCGCGGAGCGCGCCCGATACGTCACCACGTTGCAGACCATGCCCGTGTGCTCGGGTCCGTAGCGCTCGTAGACGTACTGGATGACCTCTTCGCGCCGAGAGGAGGCGAAGTCGATATCCACGTCCGGGTAGGACGTGCGGCCCTCGTTGATGAAGCGCTCGAAGAGCAGCCGGTGGCGGATGGGATCGACGCGCGTGATGCCCAGCACGTAGGCCACCACCGAATCCCCTGCGCTCCCGCGACCCTGGGCCGGGATGCCACGCTCACCGCAGAAGCGCATCAGATCCCAGCAGATGAGGAAGAACTCGGCCAGACCGGTGCGTTCGATGACGTCGAGCTCGTGCGCCAGCTGCTTCACCACGGGGGAGGTCATGGGCTGGTAGCGCCTGCGCGCACCGTCGTGGCAGAGCGTCTCCAGGTAGCTGAAGGGCGTCTCGCCGCGCGGCACCGGATAGCCCGGAAAGCGGTAACGCTCGAAGCCCAGCTCGACGTGGCAGCGAGCGGCCACATCGCCCGCCAGGGAGATCCCCGACTGCCAGGCGCGCCGGACGTTCGGATCGGCGTCCGGCAGTCCCGGCGGCAACGCACGCAGCTCAGCCTCCGACTTCAGGTGGTACTCGCCGTTGGGACGGCGGAGGTGCGCGCTCTCGTCGAGCGTGAGGCCGTGGCGGATGCCGACCAGCACGTCCTGGAGCTCCCGGTCCTCCGGCCGCGCGTAGTGCACGTCGTTGGTGACCACGACCGGCAGCCTGATCTCCTCGGCCAGGCGCACCAGCTCGGCCACCAGCCAGTCGTCGTCGGGCAGGAGATGGTGCTGGAGCTCGACCAGGAGGTTCGACCCAGCGCTCTCGGAGCCCTTCGACCCGAACAGCCCGGCCAGACGGCGGGCAGCGGCCGCTGCGCCCTGCCGATCGCCGGCCAGCAAACGTCGTGGGATCTCCCCGTGGCGGCAGCCGGTCAGCGCGATGAGGCCGTCGGCGTGCTGTGCCAGCAGATCGTGCGTGAAGCGCGGCACGCCCTTGGTGCCCGCCAGGTGCGCCGCGCTGGCGATGCGACAGAGGCTGGAGTATCCCGCGCCATCCTTGGCCAGCAGCACGAGGTGCTGCCCCAGCTCCCGCGTCCGAACGCCGCGCAGATCCTCGCGCTTGGGTGCCCGGCGAGCAGGCACTCTCCTCCTTTCGGCCCGCGGCCGCGTGGGGACGCCGGAACTCGCCGTACCGCCCGTTTCCTGCCACGCCGCGCCGGGCACGGCTGTGTCGAGCAGCTCGATCTCCATGCCGATGACCGCGTGCAGGCCGGCTTCTGCTGCGGCGGAGGAGAACCGGACCGCGCCGTAGAGGCCCTGATGGTCGGTCACGGCAAGGGCGGAAAGGCCCAGCTCCACGGCTCGCTCGACCAGATCGTCCGCGCCCGAAGCGCCGTCCAGGAAGGAAAAGTTCGAGTGGCCGTGGAGTTCGGCGTAGCGGGTCGCCATGCCCTCGATGATAGAACAGACGTTCTCTTGGTTCAGGGTCATGCAGGCAGTACCATCGCGTCCTCCCACGCAGACGAGGAGGGCACGATGACCGATCCCGAGGCGGACCAGGACGGCGCCGCACTCGATGAAGCCGATCCGCCGCTGAACCGCGCGCAACGGCGCGAGCAGGCGCGCGGCAAGGGCCGTACCAGCCCACGTCGACAGGACAACTTCCGGACCTTGGAGGAGAACCAGGCTCAGGCCCAGACCCTCGAGAGCGCCGACGCCACACAGTCGGATGCACCGACCGAAGCGACCGCCGGCGAGACCCGCCTGACCGGCGCCGGTACCGGCGGGGCGACCGAGTCGGGGGAACGCTCCCCCGAGCACGAAGCCAGGGATCCACAGGGACACCAGCGCAAGTAGCCGCCCTCTACTCGCTTGACAGCACATGCTCCAAAGCGTACGTTTAGTACATAGCGTACGGAGACGACCATGCCTGCCACCAAGGCCATCAGCGTGACGGATGCACGTGACGATTTCGCCGAACTCGTCAACAGAGTCGCCTACGGGAAGGACCGTGTGATCATCTCGCGCCGCGGCCGGAAGCTTGCCGCTATCGTGCCGGTGTCCGATGTGGCACTGCTTGAGCTGCTCGATGACGAACTCGACCTGATGGCCGCGCGTGCGGCGCTGGCCGATCCAGCAAACAGCGAGGCGCTGGACTGGAAAGACGCACAGGGCGAACTCGACTGACCGTCGATGGCCCATCGGTACCGGATCAAGATCCTTCCATCCGCGCTACGCGAGATCAAGGGGATACCCCGTCCCCAACAGAAGTCGGTCCGCAAGCGGATCAACGACCTGGCAGATGATCCACGTCCGATCGGCTGCGACGTGTTATCGGGCGCGCCGAAGGAGCGGATCCATCGTGTCCGCCAAGCGACCGGCGGATCCTCTACCAGGTGTTCGATCAGGAGCTACGCGTCTTGGTCGTCCGCGTGGCGGACCGGAAAGAGATCTACAGCGACACGATGATGAAGCAACTCAAGGAGCGTCTCCGAGCGGCCCTCGCAAAGTAAGAAGTGCGGCGGAGGGCCTCAGCGGGAGCGGAGCAGCTCAATCATGGCGCGGGCCAGGGCCGTGACATCGGGTGACCCGAGACCGGTGGCAGCATCCCAGCCGGGCGCGGCGTCGTCGCGCAGGTTGCCGCCCAGCGCAACGTCGTGGAAGGGCAGCGGGTCGGACTGCTGCGCAGCGAGTTCGTAGAGCGTGGGTCCGAGCGTGCCCAGCGGTAACACGCCTTCCTGCTCCGCCAGCTGTCGCACCAGGATCATGCTCGCCGCCCAGAAGGGCGCCGCCGCGCTGGTGCCGGAGGCCGTGCCTCGTACGGGTTCCGTCTCGCCCACCGGCGTGTGCACCATCACGTAACCACTCTCGCCGTCAGCGGGCCCGGCCACGTCCGGGGTCTGGCGCAGCGCACCCGGCGAGGTGTCCACGCCAGGAGCCACCTGCCACTCCGGTCGTTCGTAGGAGCCGCTGGGACCCCCACCGGTGGCCACCTTGCCGAAGGGTTCCTCCCAGGCCGCCTCGCGCAGGTAGGTGCCGTCCTCGCGCACCCACAGGAACGTGCCGCCCACGGAGATCGCCTGCGGACTGGTGCTGGGGTACACGCCGGAGACGCGCTCATCGTCATCGTCGCGGCGGTGAGCGCAACTGAAGACGCCGGTGTCGCCGCTCGAGGCGAAGATGCTGACGCCCTGCGCGAAGGCCCGCTCCAGCTCGAGGTCGATGAGGATCCGGGAGATCGGCGGTGCGTCGACCTCGCACACGCCCCACGAGACCGAGACGATGTCCGCCCGTCCGTCGTCCAGGATGGCCGCGAAGACATCGGCGAAACCGCTGGAGTTGTTGTCCGCCTCGTAGTCGATGATCTGCGCCGCCGGCGCGATGGCGCGGATGACGTCGATGTCCAGGTTCACCTCCACGCTGCCGTCGCCAAGCACGGGTTCGTAGTCCTCGGGCACGGGGCGACGCTCGACCGGCGGCCCGCTGATGCCGGCCACTGCATCGAAAGCCGCCACGTCGCTGTCCAGGAACGTGTCGAAGGAGACGATGGCCACCGTCTGGCCCTCGCCGGTGATGCCCGCGTCGTGCAGGGGCGCGTAGTCGTAGGCCAGGGCACCGTCACGCGGCAGCAGCCCGCCGAGGGGCACGTCGGCGAACACGGGCGGCGCATACATCGGACGGATGACCGGCGTGGTGTCCAGGCCGGCGATGCCCCGCACGAAGTCCTGGAGCGCTGCGGGGACGCGCGGCTCGGCGTCCGGGACGCGATAGCGGCCGAGCTCCGTGTCCCGGTGATCGACCAGCTCGATCTGGAACAGGGCGTTCACGTCGGCCACTCGTCCGCGTGCGGCCAGGAACGTCCGGCCGGCATCGCGGCGGACCACCTGCAGGCCGGCCGTCTCCAGCCAGGCCACGACCGAGTCGATCGCCTCATCCGGCAACCCGAAGCGCTCCCCGAAGGCCTCCGGAGCCAGGTAGCGGTGGAACTCGGGCGAGGTCGGGTCGGCCACGTCGCCGAGGAATGCCTCCAGCTCCGCCCGGTGCGGCTGTCGCAGGACGACCTGAAGATCGACCACCCGGTCGGGATCGCTGGGACCGAGCCGCATGGTCCTCTCCTCCTGCACCGGTGCCCCGCCGGCGTGTCGTCCCGCGATGCTGACATCGACCGAGGCGGGCCGTACGACCGGTCCGGCCCCCGGCCAGGAGGAGACCAGCGACCCGGCCACCGCAAACAAGACGCCCAGAGAGATCGGCGCTCCGAGCCGGCGATGCCAGCGGCCGCTCATGAGCCGCTGCCCCACTCGAAGCGCTTGAGGATGGGATCGATCACGCTGCCCGCCAGCCGGAACCAACGCTTCTCCGCGCCGGGCAGCACCGCGTCGGGGTCGATGACCAGCACGTTGATGGCCACCGTCGCCCGGCCGTCCGTGGCCGCCATCACGACGAGCGCCACGGGGCGCACGGAGCCCGCCGTACCCAGATCGCCCCGGTACGTGCGCGCGACGGCCGGCAGGTGACCGATGGAGGGTCGATGGATGCGCGACTCCGGCCCATCATCGAGCACCATGGAAGAGATGCGGCCGCGGAAGTCCTCCACCATCTGCTCCAGCAGGTCGTTGGGCGAGGTGGATGCAGCGGCGGTGTTCACCCGGATCGCCACCTCCACATCGTGGGCGGCGATGCCCGCGCCGAACACGACCGATCCATCGGGCCGGACACTGGGCGACAGGTACGGCGGATAGAAGAGCTGATAGGTGCCGCTCAGGCCGTTGTGCACCGGCCACGTCCGCAGCGCCGGCACGGCCGGGTCGACCGGCATCGGGGCCGGCAGGTCTCCTGTGACCGGGGGAGGTGTCGGTGAGGCCGTGGGCGCGGGTGTGGCGACGAGGGTGGCTGCCGGACTCGGCGCGACCGTGGCCGGTGCCGTCGGCTCCCCCGTCGCCGCGGGCGCGGTGGCGGCCGGATCGGGCGTTCTGTCGCCGCTGACCGGCGGAGGTGTGGGCGGCGGCCCGCCGCAGGCCTCACCCGGCAGGCAGCCGGGC
>JACCQX010000175.1 GCA_013813905.1 Chloroflexota bacterium | reverse complement strand
CGGCGTCGGCCCAGGCGCCCAGGCGGTCCACGAATGCCGCGGCCGTGAGCGTCCCACGGGCACCGTCGGGCGTGATCGAGATGGTGGACAGGTTCGTCTTCTCGATCTCGTCGTAGTCCCGACCCAGGCGCTGGCAGTGGGCGCGCAGCACGTTGTACTTGTGGCGCAACTGATCGGGCCCACCGAAGATGTTGCAGGCGTCGCCGTACTGCGCGACCAGGCGGAGGGTCACCTGCTCACCGCCACCGCCGATGAGGATGGGCGGGTGTGGCCGACTGAGCGACTGGGGGCTATTGAGGATCCGTTCCGCCCGATGGTGCCGGCCCTGGAACGACTCCTCCGTGCCGTGCTCCCCCTGCCACGCGGCGTGGGCCATGCGCAGCGTGTCCTCGAGCATGCCGAAGCGGACACGCAGCTCAGGCATGGGGAAGCCGAGGCCGCGCGACTCCTCGTGGTTCCATGCCGCGCCGATGCCGAAGTACGATCGCCCGCCGGTGAGCACGTCCAGCGTCGTGGCGGCCTTGATCCAGAGGCCCGGTTGCCGGTAATGAATGCCGCCGACCATCAGGCCCAGCCTCGCGCGCTGCGTCAGGGCGGCCATGTAGCCGAGGGTGGTGTAGCCCTCCAGCAGGGGTTCCTCGATGCGGCCAACGCTGCGGATCTGGAAGAAGTGGTCCATCACCCAGATGGAGTCGAAGCCCACCGCGTCGGCCGTGCGGACCACGTCCGCCAAGGTCGACCGGATCTGGTCCGGTCCGCCGGGCCAGGTGAACGAGCTGATCTGGAGTCCGAGCTTCACCGGAAGAGGTCGTTGGACCGGTCCATCACCACGTCCGCGACGACCGAGCCTTCACCGCCCGGCAGGGTCGCGCCTCGCACCAGGACGAGCGGCCGCCCGCTGGTCTTGCCCGAGGCGAGCTCTGCGGCGGAGGCGATCTGGTCGGCTACCGCGACCACCGTCACGTGCATCAAGCGGCCGTCCGCGTCGGGGCGGCCGCGCATGTCGTCCAGCGGCCGGAACCCAGCCACGCCGAGTGCCACGTCGACGATGCCCCAACGCCAGGGTCGCCCGAACGAATCGCTCACGATCACGCCCAGCGGAACGCCGAAGGCCTCCACCAGCCGGTCGCGGATGGCGCGGGCAGAGGCATCGGGGTCGTCCGGCAGGAGCGTCAGGGTCTCCGTATCCCCGGTGTTGGAGGCGTCCACGCCGGCGTTGGCGCAGACGAAGCCGTGCCGGGTGCGGGTGATGACGATGCCGCGCTCCATGCGCAGGATCTCCGCCGCCTCCCGCAGCACCACCTCCACCTGCCGGGCGTCGCGGTCCCAGCGCGCGGCGAACTCGGCCGCCTCCGGCCGTGGCGTGATGGTGCGCAGATCGACGATGCGGCCCTCAGCCTTGGAAACCACCTTCTGGGTCACGACCAGGACGTCGCCCTCGACCGGCGATAGCGCGGGATCCTCGGCCGCCAGCGCACGCCACCCGTCGACGGCCATGCCCGGCAGGTCATCCCCCGGCTTGACCTGAGGCAACGCCGGAAGCGCGACTGCCAGGAGGCGGGAACCCAGCCGCGACTCCCGGGCTGCGTCGGGGTGCTGCTGCGCGCTCACCCGACGGTGTTCACTCGACGTCGGCTCCGACCGGGCTCGCCCCGAGCCGGGAAAGCTCGCGCATCAAGGCCGACTCGAGCCGCTCGAGGTCCTCCGGTGTGTCCACGTCGAAGCCGAGCAGCGGATCGTCCACCACCTGGAGGGCGGCGTCCGCGCGCGCCGCGGCGCGGAGATGTGCCTCGAACGAGTCGAGGCCGAAGCAGGGCTCGATGACGGTTGGTGGCGAGAGAAGCAGCGCGTTCGTCCCGTTGCGGGCGTCCGACGGCGCGATGACCACGACCGGACCGCCCGAGCCGGCGGCCAGCGCCGCATCGGCCGCTTCCACGAGGCGGTCGAGCGACTCGACGGCGAGCAGAGGCAGATCCGCGGGCAGCATCAAGACGGCCGTGGCACCCGCCGCCAGCGCGTCATCCCGACCCATGCGCAGCGCCTCATTGAGCCCTCCCTGGTGCTGGAGCAGCGGTCGGATCGGTGTCGAGAGGTCCACCACGGTCTCCACCAGCAGAGCCGGATCGCTGCTCACCAGGTGGATCGCCCGGCTGGCCGGCCAGCCCGACACGACCGCCAGCGTCCGGCGCAGCATCCCGCGCAGCAGGATCTCGCGCTCCTCCGCGTCGATGGCACCGCCCAGGCGTGTCTTGCCGGAGGCCAGGCTGCGCAGCGGCACCACGATATGCAGCTGGCTGAAGTCGGGGGCGCCGGTGCTCATCGGCGGACGGCTGCGCTGCTCACCTGGCCAATGTTAGGGGCTGGGTTCAGCGCCGCCCCTCCAGGGCATCGAGGACCGTCCTCGCCAGCGCGGCGCGGTCGTCATCGGTCCGCATCACGGTCTGCGCCACCAGCACCGCCAGATCCAACGCCTCGATCCCGGGTGCCAGGCCTTCATCGACCCGGTCGATCACGATGGTGTCCAGCAGGCCGGGGAGGCGCTCGGTGTAGAGCCGGGCCACGCCCAGCGCGCTGGCTTCGCCGCCCAACGACTCGAACATGCGATCCGCCGGTCCGCGCAGGGCCTGCCCGCCCACGATGGGGCTGACAGCAACCAAGGGCGCGACCGCTGACCGCAGGGCTGACTCTACGCCGGGCACGGCGAGGATGGTGCCGATGCTCACGAAGGGGTTGGATGGCGCGAAGACCAGCAGGTCTGCTTCATGTATGGCGTTCACCACCTGGGGCGTCGTGCGCGAGGCGTCCACTCCCTCGAAGCGGATCTCCAGGGCCGGGTCGGCGTGGTGTCGCCGCACGAACCAGTCCTGGAAGTCGAGCCAGCCTTCGGCCGTTCGGACGCGCGTCCGCAGGCGATCATCGGTCGCCGGCAGGAGCCGCGCGGCCACGCCCAGGGCGGCGGCCAGCTCCGCGGTGACGGCCGTGAGCGTCGCTCCCTCGCCGAGTCGCTGAGTGCGCCGGATGTGCGTGGCCAGATCGCGGTCGCCCAGGCGGAACCAGGTCGGCGCGCCGTAGCGCTCCAGCATCGCGGATGCAGACCAGGTCTCGTCGCGGACCCCCCAGCCCATCGTCATTTCGGCCAGGCCGGCAAGGGTGTACATCACGGTGTCGAGGTCGGGCGAGACGTCCAGGCCGTGCAGCTCCAGGTCATCCCCGGTGTTGACCACCACGGAAAGGTCCAGCTCCCGCTCAGCCGCGAGCAGGGCGAAGCCATGCGCGAGCTTCGCCCCGCCGTAGCCGCCGGCCAGCACGGTCACCGTCAGGCGCTCCATCACGGCGACGACCCCAGCAGCCAGCCCAGACCAAGGGTCACGCCGTAGGCCAGCGCGACGTTCTTCAGGATCTTGCCCGCGCCGGCCGCCAGCAGGTAGAGGCGCAGGGGCATGCGCGTGGCGCCGGCGATGATGCCCGCCACGTCGAAGAATGGATTGGGGATCAGGGCCAGCACGAACAGGAGAGCGGCGCCCCAGCGCCGCATCCAGTTGGTCATACGCTGCGTCCGAGCATCCATGCCCAGGGCCTTGCGGCCGCTGTAGCCCGCCAGGTATCCGGTCAGTTCCCCCACCGTCTGCCCGGAACCCGCGATGATGCCCACCAGGAGCGGGTCGGCCACGGTGGCGGCGAGCGGCGTGAGGGCCAGCCCGGGCAGGGGCAGGATCAGCGTCGCGCTGCTCAAC
>JACCQX010000069.1 GCA_013813905.1 Chloroflexota bacterium | reverse complement strand
CGTTGAACGAGAACTCGGGTCCGCCGTTGAGGCCCTGGAACTTCTGGCCAGCGAGCGTGAAGTCGACGGTCAGGACCATGCCCGCGGGACCGCTGGGCGTCTCGGCCGGCGAGCGCCAGACCTCGTCAACGTGGCTGTCAGGAAGCAACGACACGTAGAGATCGGCCGCCTCCTGTGCGTTGCCATCGAACCACAGGCAAGGGGTGATCTTCGCCATCTCTCGTCCTCCTCTACCGGATGCTGTCGTGGGTCATCCGTCCAACCGATAAGACGGATGTCGGGCCGCAAACTGATCGCTCCCAGAGCCTCGTCGCCCGTATCATCGGTCGGGTGAGCGGATCGACCTTCCTGGACGAGTCCACCGCGCTGCTGGAGCGGACGCCGCGCGTCCTTCGCGAGCTGCTGGCCGACCTCCCGGAGGGCTGGCTGGGCGAGCCGGACACGGCCGGTGGGTGGACCGCCCGCGACGTCGTCGGTCACCTCATCTCCGCTGAGCTCGATGACTGGATCCCGCGTGCGGAGATGATCCTCAGGGACGGCACGAGCCGTCCGTTCGAGCCATTCGATCGATTCGCCCATATGGACCGTGACCGGGGCGTGCCGCTTGGGACGCTGGTCGAGCGGTTCGGCGAGTTGCGGGGGCGGAACCTCTTCCGGCTCCATGAGCTCGTCCGGAACGATGCCGATCTGGACCGCCGCGGCCGCCACCCTGAACTGGGAGAGGTGACGCTCCGTCACCTCGTGGCGACGTGGACCGTCCATGACCTCGACCACATCGCGCAGGTCTACGCGTCGCTGGCCGGCAGCCGCGAAGAAGCCGTCGGTCCCTGGAAGGCCTTCCTCGGTATCCTGCTGCGCCGCGACAGCGCGGCCCCGTCCGACTGAGCGGCGCAAGGTCGGAACGTAGGTACCCTATGATCGACCATGCCAGCCGAATTCATCTACGCGGCGTACAAGCTCGCGCGACACTACCCGCCGGATCGAACGGTGCTCGAGGACATCTCGATCTCGTTCTATCCCGGCGCCAAGATCGGTGTCATCGGCCCGAACGGTGCCGGCAAGTCGAGCCTGCTGCGGATCATGGCCGGACTCGACGACGGGTACTCCGGCGAGGCGCGCCTGACGCCCGGCTTCACCGTGGGGTATCTGAGCCAGGAACCCGGACTGGACCCGAGCAAGGACGTGCAGGGCAACGTCCTGGACGGTGTCCGCGAGGTTCAGGGCCTCCTCGAGCAGTACAACGCCGTGATGGCGAAGTGGTCGGAGCCGGACGCCGACTACGAGGCGATCGGCGCCGAGCAGTCGGCGCTGGAGGACCGGATCACATCGGCTGACGCCTGGAACCTCGAGCGCAACGTGGAGATCGCCATGGACGCCCTGCGCTGCCCGCCCGATGACGCCGACGTCTCGACTCTATCGGGCGGCGAGAAGCGGCGCGTGGCGCTCTGCCGTCTCCTCCTCCAGCACCCGGACCTGCTCCTGCTCGACGAGCCGACGAATCATCTCGACGCTGAGTCGGTGGCGTGGCTGGAACGCTTCCTCGATGAGTACGCCGGCACCGTCGTGGCCATCACCCACGACCGCTACTTCCTGGACAACGTGGCCAAGTGGATCCTGGAACTCGACCGCGGCCGGGGCATACCGTTCTCCGGGAACTACTCGAGTTGGCTGGAGCAGAAGCTGGAGCGGACGGCACGGGAGGGAAAGACGATCGACGCCCGCCAGCGCACGCTGGCGCGCGAGCTCGAGTGGGTGCGCATGGGCGCGAAGGCCCGCCAAGCCAAGGGCAAGGCTCGCCTCGGCGCCTACGAGCGGTTGCTGGCCGAGGCCCAGAACGACAAGGGGAGCGCGCGCGAGCTCGAGATCGCCATCCCGCCGGGACCCCGTCTGGGCGACACGGTCATCGAGGTGAAGGACCTGCGCAAGGGATACGCCGACCGGCTGCTGATCGAGGATCTGACCTTCTCGCTGCCGCGCGCCGGGATCGTGGGCATCATCGGTCCCAACGGCGCCGGCAAGACAACGCTCTTCCGGATGCTCGTCGGCCAGGAGGCGCCTGACGCCGGGACCATCGAGATCGGCGACACGGTGCAGCTCAGCTACGTCGGCCAGAGCCGCGACGAACTCCAGGCGGACCGGACGGTCTATCAGGAGATCGCGCAGGGCAACGAGATCATCAAGGTCGGCCAGCGCGAGCTCCCCGCGCGCGCCTACGTCTCGAGCTTCAACTTCCGCGGCACGGACCAGCAGAAGAAGGTCGGTGCGCTGTCAGGAGGGGAGCGCAACCGCGTGCATCTCGCCAAGCTGCTCCAGTCAGGCGGCAACGTCCTGCTGCTGGACGAGCCCACGAACGACCTCGACGTGGACACGCTGCGCGCGCTCGAGTCCGGCCTGGAGGCTTCCCGGGCTGCGTCGTCGTGATTAGCCACGACCGCTGGTTCCTGGACCGGATCGCGACGCACATCCTCGCGTTCGAAGGGGAGAGCCAGGTCCGCTGGTTCGAGGGCAACCTGAGCGAGTACGAGGCCTTCCGCCACAAGGAGCTCGGCACGGCCGCGGACCAGCCGCACCGCATCAAGTACAAGCGACTGGCGGCCTGACCGGCGTGTACCAGCCTGCCCACGACCGGTTCGCGGTGGGCGATCCGGCCGCGTTGCTGGCGGAGCTTGCCGCTCACGTGCCAGCCACGCTGGTGACGCTTGGCGCGGAGGGCCTCCGCGCTTCGATCCTCCCGATGCTGTTCGACCCGGAGGACGGCGACCACGGCACTCTGCGCGGTCACCTGGCCCGACCGAATCCACAGTGGCGCGACATGAACGCGGACATCGAGGCGCTGGCCATCTTCGATGGCCCCGACGCGTACATCAGTCCAGCCTGGTACGAGGAGAAGCGGCTGACCGGCAAGGTCGTGCCGACTTGGAACTACAGCACGGTCCAGGCGCGCGGCTCGCTGTTCGTGCGCCGGGAGCCCGAGTGGCTCGTCGCCCACGTCCGCCGCCTCGTCGAGCGACACGAGGCGGACCGTCAGCAGCCGTGGTCGATCGACGACGCGCCTGCTGGCTACATCCAGACGCAGGCCCGCGCCATCGTCGGCTTGGAGCTCCGCATCTCCCGGCTCGAGGCGAAGCGGAAGCTCAGCCAGAATCGGTCGGCGGAGGACTTCCAGGGTGTCATCGCAGCGCTGAGCGAAGGCTCACCGTCGGAGCGGGCGGTCGCCGACGATATGCGGACCGAGTCGCCCCGCGGCTGACTCCCCGCTCCGCCGCCGAGG
>JACCQX010000045.1 GCA_013813905.1 Chloroflexota bacterium | reverse complement strand
ACCGAAGCCACCGAGCAGGAGCGACTGGTCCGAGCCCACGCCGCGCACCGCCCCCGGTGCCAGCGCTTCCAGGAACGATTGCGTGAAGCGGAGGTTGGAGACGGCGCGACCGATGCGGCCGCCCTCCACCAGCCAGACGCCGTTGCGCGTGAGTCCGGTGACCACCTGCGTACGCGGATCGAGGATGCGGGTGTACCAGAAGTCAGTCACCAGCAGACCGCGCTCAACGGCGGCGAGCAACTCCTCGGGCGATCGCCCCCCGGGCTTCAGCACGATGTTCTCGGGCAATGCACCCCACTCAGTGGCTCCCTCCACCGCGTGACCGGTGCTCTTCGTTCCTGCCTTGGCCGCGGTGCGGCGGGTATGCAGGACGCCGGCCGTGACGCCGTCGCGCACCACGTCGAGCGACCGCTTCGGGGTGCCCTCCACGTCGAAGGCGAGGCCCACGGTGCCTCGATCCGTGGCTTCGTCGCGCAGCGCGATGGCCGAGTCGAACTGAGCCTGGCCGAGCTGCACGAAGGAGCGGCCCTCCTCCACGGCGCGCCCGTTGAACCCGTATACGAACAGGAACTGCAGCAGGTTCGCCACGCACGACGGTTCCAGCACGACCTCGTAGCGGCCGGGCGCCAGATCCGTGGCGTCGGCGGCATCACGTGCCTTGCGGGCGGCACGTTCGCCGAGTGCGCGACCGTCCAGCTCCCCCAGCCCGGCGGCGGCCCCGCGGGCGCTGCCGTCCGAAGTGCCGGTACGGGCGATGCCATCGAGTGCGGCGACGGTGGTCCGGCCGGACAGCCGCTGTCCAGCGCTGTTGGCGAAGGCCGCGAACGTGGCGTTCGTCGCGCAGGAACCGGCCGTCTGCAGACCGTCGCCGGCCGCCACGAAGTCGGCCACGCGTCGGGCGCGCTCGTCCGGCGAGGCGTCAGCGGTGGCGTCGTCCCAGTGTGCGGGATCGGGCGCAGCGGCCACCGGAGCGAGGCCCGGCCAGTCGGGGTCGGTGGGGAGGACGCGCGCCGTTTCCAGCGCGCCGTCGATGAGCCGGCCCAGGGCGTCGTTGCTCGGCTGGCCGTCCAGGCTGACGGAAGTGGTCTGGCCTGCCAGGCTTATGCGCAGCCCGATGTGGCTCTTCTCTCCGGCCACGTTCTGGTGGATGAAGCTGCCGGCGAAACGGGTCAGCGCCTCGGTGCCCGTGCGGACCGTTACCTCCGCCTCGGCGTGGGCGGCCTTGGCGCGCACCATCTCGATGACCTGGTCGGCCAGCGCGACCGGATCGTCGGTCGCCTGGTGCTCCGCACTCATCCGCGGACCCCCACGCGGATGCCTCGGAACCTGGCCGGCACGGCGGGATGCCCGGTGTGGCCGACCTGCATGGGCTGGCCCTTGCCACAGTTGGGCGTGCCCCAGAACGTCCACTCGGAAGGTCCACTGAGCATGTCCATGGCGCCCCAGAAGCGCGGGCTGATGCCGGTGTAGGTCGGATTGCGCAGCAACCGGCCGCGCTGGCCGCCCTTGATCTCCCAACCGATCTCGCAGCCGAACTGGAAGTTGAGGCGCTTGTCGTCGATGGACCAGGAGCGGTTGGTATCCATCAGCACGCCGTCGTCCGTGGCGGCGATCATGGAATCGAGGCTGTCCGGCCCGGGCAACAGGCCGACGTTGGTCATGCGCACCATGGGGATCCGGTCGAAGCCGTCCGCGCGGACGGCGCCACCCGAGGAGATACCCGCCAACGCGGCCGAGTCACGCCCCGAGAGGACGCCGACCCAGGTGCCTTCGCGCACGATGTCCACGGGCTGGGCGGGCGTACCCTCGTCGTCGTAGCCGAAGCTACCAAGGGCGCCGGGCAGCGTCGCGTCGGCGGTGATGTTCATCAGCTCCGAGCCGAAGCGCAGGCTGCCCATCTGTGCCAGGTCCAACCATGACGTGCCGGCGAAGGCGGCCTCCCAACCCAGGATGCGGTCCAGCTCCACGGCATGACCCACCGACTCGTGGATCTGGAGCGCCATCTGCTCCGAGCCGAGGATGAGGTCCGTTGCCTCGAGCGCCGGGCACTCCGGCGCAGTCAGCAGGGCGCGTGCCTCCTCCGCGATGCGCGCCGCGTTGCCCGCCAGGTCCAGCTCTCGCACTAGCTCCCAGCCGCGCGTCCCGTACTGGCCACGGATGCCCGGGTAAGAGCGCCGCTGGGTCTCGCGCTCGCCCACCGCAGTGGCGCTCATCGCGGCGCCGCACTCCACGATGTGCTGGTCGACGCGAGAACCCTCGCTGGAAACGAGCCACTTGCGGGTGTCCCACACGCGGTGACTGGCCTCGGCGATGTCCGCCCCGTGTTCCTTCATCGTCCGCGTGGCTGTCTCCAGCTGGTCGCCCTTCTCGGCCAGCGTGACCGCCCAGGGATCCTCGCGGCACTCGCTGGACCACGAGCCCACGGCGGGCGCCTGGGGCGCCAGGTCGAGCGCTCTGCCCGGGACGCGCGTCGATGCGCGAGCCACGGCGGCGGCCTGCTCCCCGGCTCGACGGGCAGCAGCGCGGCCCTCGTCCGGGACGGCGTAAAAGCCCCAGGAGGAGCCGATGAGGGCACGCACGCCGACGCCTGCGCGCTCGTCCCGCTCCGTGGACTCCAGTACGCCGTTGCGTGACGCCATTGCCTCGGAACGGATCTGCATCACCCGCGCGTCGGCGTAGCGCGCGCCGGCCGCCAAGGCGGCTTCGACGGCCGCGGTCGCTGTGTCGTACATCCGGGGATGCTAGGCGCTCAGCGCGAACCTCGCCCGCAGCGGCGGTTGGGAGGCGATCCCGAAGTCAGTCCGATGCGACGGGCAGGCGGAAGGCGAAGACGGTGCCTTGATCGGGTGCCGCCTCGGCCCAGATACGTCCGTTCATGGCCTCGAGAAGGCGCCGGCAGACGTACAGGCCGATCCCCGCCCCGCCGGCATGGCGAGAGCCTTCCGCGGTGCGGAAGAGCAGCTCGAAGATCGCCTCTCGGTTATCGCTGCGCAGGCCGATCCCACGGTCGCGGACACGGACCTCCACCTCGTCATCGACCTGCACCGCTGAGACATCGACGCCCGTTCCAGGTGTGCTGTACTTCAGGCCGTTGGAGAGGAGATTCGCGGCCACCTGCTCCAGGTAGACCTGGTCACCGGAGACCGGCGGCAGGTCCGGCCCGACGTCCAGGCGGATGCTTCGGTCGGGCCAGCGGCGGCCTTCCTGCTCGACCACCCTGGGCAGCACCCGCTGGAGAAGGATCGGCTCCTGTCCGGGTTCCAGCAGGCCGCGCTCCACGCGGGTGAGCACAAGTAGATCCTCGATAAGCCGGAGCAGCCGTTCCGTCTCGGCCGTGACGTCGGGGAAGAGATCCTGTGCCAGGTCACTGGACATCACCGTGGCGTCGCGTGACAGGAGCCTGGTCGCGGCATAGATGGTGGTTGCCGGCGTCCGGAGCTCGTGCGAGAGCATGCCCGCGAAGGCGTCCTGAAGCAGCTCTCGCTCCTTGGCCAACTCGGCTTGGCGCCGGCTGGCGAGGCGCAGCTCCATCTCGTTCATGACCATCGCCGCCAGATCCTCCAGGATCCCTGTCTCTCGCGGCGTCAGCTCCCGCGGCTGGAGATCGAGGATGCAGAGTGTGCCCATGCTGTGCCCATCGCTGGTACGCAGCGGCACACCGGCGTAGAACTTCAGGCCGAATTCGCCCGCCACCAGCGGGTTGGCCAACGCTCGCGGGTCGCGCGGCGCGTCGTTGACGATCCACGGCCCCTCCTGGAGGATGGCCGACGCGCAGAGCCCCGGCTCGCGATCGATCTGGTCGACCGCCAGCCCGTGGTGCGACTTGAACCAGATGCGGTCGTGATCGACCACGCTGACGATGGCGATGGGCACGTCGAAGAGGCGCGCGGCGAGGGCGGTGATCCGGTCGAATGTGCCGTCAGCGGGCGTATCGAGGATGTCGTAGCGCTGGACCGCGGCCAGGCGCTGCTCTTCGTCGCCGGGGATGAGGGCGGGATCGACGGCTACCACTGGCACATGATACGAGCGCGACAGCGCCCGGACCACTCATGATCCGGCTGCAAGCCACTGCCCGCCACGCATCACGCGCTGGACAGCAAGATCCTCGCTGAGTTCCACGATGTCGGCCCGCTGTCCGGTGGCCAGGCGGCCGCGATCGCCCGCTCCGATCAGGGTGGCCGGATTGCGTGACGCGGCGGCCACGGCGAACGGCAGCGCCACCCCCGACCGCACCAGGTTCCGGACCGCCGAGTCGAGAGCGATGAGCGACCCGGCCAGGGCGCCTGTCGAACGCAGCGTGCACCTGTCGGCGTCGACCGCTACCTCCAGCGAGCCGATCACGCCGTGCAGGACGCCGGTGCCGGCCAGCGCGAGGGCGTCGCTGACCAGCAGGAGCCGATCGGCCGGCTTGGTGCGCGTGATGATGGGCCAGAGAGCCGGGTGCACGTGGTGGCCGTCAGCGATGAGTTCGACGTACACGTCATCCGCGGTCAGCGCGGCCACGGCCAGGCCCGGAGTGTGATGATCGATGCCCGACATCGCGTTGAACAGATGCGTGGTGCTCGAGGCGCCCGCGGCGTAGCCCGTCTGGGCGTCATCCAGCCCAGCGGCGGAGTGCCCCGCGGAGACCGTGACTCCTCGCCCCCGCAACCAACGGATCAGCCCCACCGCGCCGGGAGTCTCCGGTGCCACGGTCATCAGCCGCAGGCCGTCGAGCAGCGGCTCCAGCGACGCTCGATCCACCGCGGCCGGCTGGCGGATCCAGGCGGGATCGTGGGCCCCTCGCCGGGCAGGGGACATGAAAGGACCTTCGATGTTGAAGCCGAGGGGCTGCGCGCCGTCACGCGGCGCGGTCGGCAGCCACTCTCGGACCCGCCCCGAGAACGCGGCCAGATCCGGCAGCGACGCCGTGACCGCCGTGGGCAGGAAGGAGGTGACGCCTCGGCGCAAGAGCGCCCGCGCCATGCCATCCAGCTCGGCAGACGTGCCCATCGCGTCGTAGCCGCCCCAGCCGTGGACGTGGACATCGACGAAGCCGGCCGCCAATAACGGGCCAGCGGCCTCCGCTTCATCGGGTTCCACGCCGACGATCGTCTCGTCCTCGATGTGGATGCGGCCGGCCAGGATCCGATCGTCGACGATGATGCGGCCGCCAACGATCTCCGTCACAGGGTCAGGGTAGATCGGCGCGACCAGCGTCGCTGGCCGCCGAGAGCCGCTTGGCAGACGGGTGAGATGCGAGGGCGGGATCCTGCATGAGCCTGGCTTCGCGGCCCGCGCCATGCTGCGTGAGTCGAGTCACGTTCTTCCCCGCCAGCAGGAGAACCCATGCCCAAGCCGGACACGTCCACCACGCGCCAGCTCGTGGATCCGCTCGTGGCCTATCCCCGGCCGCCCTTCCCGCGACAGTCGCAGGAGCTGCCCGGCGACGACGAGCTGCTCGACCCGAAGCCTGACCACGGTGAGGAGTCGTACATCGGGAACGGGCGGCTGGCCGGTCTCGCGACCATCATCACGGGCAGTGACAGCGGCATCGGCAAGGCCGTGGCCATCGCCTTCGCGCGAGAGGGCGCCGACGTGCTCGTGTCGTATCTCGACGAGGGCGAGGATGCCCGAGGCACCGTCGAGCTGATCGAGGCAGAAGGCCGCCGGGCCATCCCGGTGGCGGGAGACCTCCAGGACGAGCAGCACTGTCGTCGCCTGGTGGAGCGGGCTCGCGACGAGTTCGGGCGGATCGACATCCTGGTCAACAACGCGGCTTGGCAGGAACCGAGAGAGAAGATGGAGGAGATCGCCACGGACGAGTGGGAGCAGACCCTGCGCACCAACCTGACCGCCCCGTTCTGGCTCTGCCGCGAGGCGCTGCCGTTCATGGAGGCGGGCGCCTCGATCATCAACGTCAGCTCCATCCAGGCGACCCAGCCTTCGCCGTCGCTGCTGGCCTACGCCACCACCAAAGGCGCACTGGTGACCTACTCCAAGGCACTCGCCGCGATGCTCGCTCAGCGTGGCATCCGCGTCAATGTCGTCGCGCCCGGACCGGTCTGGACCCCGCTGGTGGCGGCCACCACGGATCCCGAGTCACTCAGTGAGTTCGGCAGCGGCACGCCGCTGGGGCGTCCGGCACAACCGGCGGAACTGGCCGGTGCCTTCGTGTTCCTGGCCTCACCGGCGGCTACGTACATCACCGGCGCCGTCATCGCGGTCACCGGCGGCGAGTTCTTCGCCTGACCATCAGGCCACGGCCACCAGCCTGATCAGTCGAACAGGCCGCTACTGGCGACAGCCCGTTCCAGCGCGCCGCGTACCTCCGGGAAGGCCGGCAGGCGCTCGCCGGTCGACTCAGCGCAGTACAGGCCACGCCGGACCTCGATCATCACGGAGGCCACGCGCCGCTCGCGTCGGTAGTAGCGGAGCGGGACCAGGCAGCCGCTGAAGGGTGCGTCGCGCCGGACGCGGAAGCCCTCCACGGCAAACCCTCGCTCCAGCCCGGCAGCCAGCTCGGGCGGGGTATGGGAAGGGTCCGTCCCGATGCAGATATCGGGGCGATCAGGGCGCTGATCGGACTCGCTGGGCAGGGGCAGCGTGGCGAAGGAGTGGCAGTCGATCAGCGTGCAGCGCCCGAACCGCGCCAGCTGTGACCCGACCAGCTCCGAGAGTGCCGCGTGGTACGGCTCGAACAGTCGCGCGATCCGCTGGGCGCGCCCCTCCTGCGTGAGCTCACGCAGCCGCTCACCCGATGCTGTCCGGGTGTAGACGGCGCCCAGCCCGACCGCCGCCATCGGTTCCTGTGCGTCGTCGGCGAACCGCTCCGGATCGAACACCAGGCGCGAGAGGCGGTTGACGAACATGGCCCCGCCACGATCACCCAGCCAGTCGAAGAGCTCGTCGGTATGCCAGTCGGTGAGGCGCACCAGCTCGCGAGCAAGCCCCTCATCGTCGAGCAGGATCTCCTCTCGGACCGGGC
>JACCQX010000044.1 GCA_013813905.1 Chloroflexota bacterium | reverse complement strand
CCGAGGCGCTCGGTGAGGGCCACGTCCGCCTCGATGGCCTCGCGCGGCAGGCGGAAGGCGGGCACGCCGATGAGCATCGTGCCGCCGGCGTAGGGCAGCTCGTCATAGACGGTGACCCGATGTCCGGCCACGGCCAGCTCCCGCGCCACGGCGATGCCGGCCGGCCCGGCACCGACCACGGCGACGCTGGTGTCACGGGGCGTGATGGCGGGCATGTCGTCGGGGATGCCCGAGGCCTGGTGCCACTCGAAGAGGAAGCGCTTCATGGCCCGGATGGCCAGCGGCCGGTCGATGTCGCCGCGGCGGCAGGCACGCTCGCACGGGGCGGAGCAGACGTAGGCGCACATCGCGGCCACCGGATTCGGCTCGCGGGCGAGGATGTAGCCCTCCTCGAAGCGGCCCTCCGCAGCCAGGTTCAGGTAGCCGCGGCAGTTGGTGCCGACGGGGCAACCTTCCTGGCACTCGATGTTGCACTGCAGCCAGGAAGCGTTGACAGGCTGAACGAGGAATTCCTGGTTGGGATCGATGGCCAAGTGGGGTCTACGCCTCTCGCTGGGACAGCGTCGCGGCTCGTGTCGTCACCGGGTACGAATCTACCATCGCACCCCTCGGTTCGCTGCCTTCGAGAGGGAGTGGCCCGAGTGGCCCGTGCCTGGCGACCGGCCACTTCCATCGTCGCCGGCTCGTCGTGCGCCGCGTTGACGCACGACGCTCGTTGCCCATACGCTCGGCCGATGACCCCACCGGTCACGCCACCACCCCAGGCCGAGGGACCCTGCGACGAGCGTCGTCGTGAGGCCAGTGAGGCGTGTGCCTCCGTACCGGCCGCTCGGGCGGCCGCGGCGGCGGCGGCCGGGCTCATGGATCGCGCCCGGACCCGACTCCTGGCCGCGGAGAGCGCGCTGGCGTCGGACCAGCGGAAGGGCGATCCGCGTATCACGGGTCAGGCCAAGGAAGAGGCGCAACGCACCTACCGTCGAGCCCTCGCCGCGGCCGCCGGTCCGACCGAGGAGCGGGCCGCCATCACCGTCTGGATGCGCGACATCGACCAGCTGAACCGGGACAGCCAGACAGCACGCGTGGCGCTGGAGGCGGCCGGCGTGGAGGTGGCGGAGGCGCACGGCGCGCTGACCGCCGCCAGCTTGGCCGCGAACACGGAGAGGATCCGCGCCGAGGGTGCCGCCGACCGCTGTCAGGCCACGCGGCGGCAGCTGGCGGAGTGCGTCGAGGGGTCGGCCGGGCGGAGCCAGCCGATGAGGCCGACCGGCCACAGCTTTCTGCGGCGCCCAGATCACCCGCTGACGACCGGTCGAGGAGTCCCGGGCGGGAGCTGGTCATCGAGCGACTGTGAGCGGCGACCGCCAGTTGCTGCGTGAGGTCGCCGCTCGCGCCGCCGAGCAGACCGGTATCGAGCAGGGTTCGTGGGCGCTGCTGCTGCAAGAGCTTATGGAGGCGGGCGACGGCCGGGCCCGGGAGATCTCGCCATGGCCCTGGCACATGCCGGCTACGACGCGCGCGGCGTGCGCGGCTTGCCTGCGGGAGAGGAGTACGGGGCCCTCTTCGAGGGTTCCCGAGTCGCGGCCGAGAGCTGCTCGCCACGCGAGCACCGTCCCTGAGCCTGGAGCAGATGTTCGCGCTGCTTGGCGACCGGGCCGAGCGCCTTGGCGAGCTGTGGGACCACTGGGGCAGCCTGCGCCCGCAGCTGCTGGCCGACGCGCCGGACTGAGGTCGCCCGCAACCGGGCGAGGGATCAGGGCAGCTCCACCACGCGAAACGCTTCGGCAGCATCCGTGCCGATCAGGCTGCCCGCTTCGCGGGCCCATTCGCGCACGCGCTCCTCGAGCTTCTCGGGCTCCTCGATCTGGCTCTCATGCGCGCGCAGTGCGGCCAGGCGCGCTGCGAGGCTGGAGGTGGTGTCCACCCAGGCGTTGGCCTTGTCGGTCCAGAAGAAGTAGAGCCAGCGCACCAGGTGCTTGTCCAGGCCCTCATCGATGGCCAGGTGCGGGAACGCCATGGGGTTGCGGGCCGCGGGGTAGACCGCGTCCAGCGCCGCCATGGCCGCGGCGCGATGGTCGGTGTGCTGGACGTAGCCGTCGTCATGGATGAGCACCGTGGGATCCATGGTGAGCACGGCCTCTGGCCGGAAGGTGCGGATGAGGCGCACCAGTTGCTCGCGCAAGGCCAGATCGTTCTGGAGCGCTCCGTCCGGTCGGTGCAGGAAGGTCACCTGCTGGTAGCCGATGATCTCCGCCGCCGCACGCTGCTCGCGTTCCCGGACTCGGGCGAGCTCCAGGGGATCGATGCGCGGATCCTCGCCCCCGGCATCGCCGCTGGTGCAGCAGACCAGCTCCGCCACGGAGCCGGCGCGCACCCAACCGGCCACGGTGGCCGCCGGCCCGAAGTCTGCGTCATCAGGGTGCGCCACGATGACCATGACGCGCTCCGGCCGGGCCTCATGCGGCTGGTGTAGAGGGACATCGCCGGGCGCCGCGGCGGGCGTATCAGCCACCTCCAGGACGTCCGTGGGAGGCGGCGCTGGAGCATCAGCGATGGTGCTTTTCACGGTCGTAACATTCCCCTTGCGCGGCGTCAGTTGAGATGTATGCTTCGACGGAGGCATCGCTCGTCTCCCCCCACGAGCGATGCCTCCTTTTCTTGTCGTGTGTCAGGTGCTTCGGCGTACCTGCTTGAGGGCGGCAAGGACCTCTGCGGCATGGGTATCAGGGTCGACCTTGGGCCAGACGTGCGCCAGCCGTCCGGATGGATCGACCAGGAAGCTGGCGCGCTGGACACCCCAGTAGGTCTTGCCGTAGTTCGTCTTCTGGACCCAGACCCCGTAGGCCTCGGCGACGCGGTGCTCCTCGTCCGCCAGTAGCGTGAAGGGCAGGCCGTACTTGGCCTTGAAGGCCGCCTTGCTGCCGCTGCCCAGGATGCTGACGCCCCAGGTCCGCGCGTCCAGGGCCTTGATCTCGGGGTCCGCGTCGCGCAGGGCGCACGCCTCCCTGGCGCAGCCCGACGTGTCGTCCTTCGGATAGAAGAAGAGCAGCACCCAGTGACCGCGCTGTTCCGACAGGGTGCACGGCTGACCGGTGTCGTCGGGCAGCGTGAAGTCGGGTGCTTCTTCGCCGGCTCGGGGCACTGGGCGAAAGGTGGTCTCCGCGGTCATGGCCGCAGGGTAGCGCCTGCCGGCAGGAGGAGCACGCCTTCTGGTTCGATACGCAGCGTGAGCCGCTCGCCCGGTGCTGGGAGCGGATCCCAACGCGCCTCCACCTCCAGCGGCGGAGCGTGCCCGGACTCCACCGCGAGCTGGAGCCGAACGTGGTCGCCGCGAAAGAGCCGGGCGGTCACGAGGCCGCGGATCTCTCCGGCGGCATCCGGCACGAAGGCCGTCGGGCGCAGGACCAATCGGCACTCTCCGTCCGGGACTGCGGCGGGCACCGCTACCGTGCCCCAGGGCGTGGCTGCCTGCCCGCTGCGCACGGAGGCCCCGGTGACATTGCGGAAGCCCAGGAAGCGGGCGACCCACTCTGTGGGAGGCTGCGCCCACAGGTGGTCCGGAGCGGCGTCCGCCACGACCCGGCCCTCGCGCAGGATGAGCGTGCGGTCGGCGATGCCCAGCGCCTCCTCCTGATCATGGGTGACGTAGATGGCGCTCGCGCCGATGGCCCGCACGATCTCGCGCAACTGGAGGGGCAAGCGCTCGCGGAATGCTCGGTCGAGCGATCCAAGCGGCTCGTCGAGCATCAGCAGCCGCGGGCTGGGTGCGATGGCGCGGGCCAGCGCCACGCGCTGCTGCTCGCCTCCGGACAGCCGGGTGACGGCACGCTTGGCCAGCCCGCTGATCCCGACCAGGTCAAGAACCTCTGCGACACGCGCCGCGAGCCTCTCCGCGTCGGCCCCCTGCATGCGCAGCCCGAAAGCCACGTTCTCGTACACATCCCGGTGCGGAAAGAGCGCGAAGTCCTGGAACATCAAGCCGAAGTGGCGCTCATGGACGGGCACCCTCGCCAGGTCGCGCCCAGCCCAGAGGACTCGGCCGCGGTCGGGCAGAGCCAGGCCCGCGATGACGCGCAGCAGCGTCGATTTGCCCGAACCGCTGGGTCCCAGCACGGTCACCAGCTCGCCCTCCGCGACGAACATGTCGATGTCCGCGAGCACCGCCTGCTCGCCGTAGCGCAGGTTCACGCCCTCGACGGTCAGCATGCGCGCCCGATGAGAGGCATCAGAAGGCGGTCGGCGCGTCGCCGCGCCAGCGCTCGATGAGGAGCACGGCCGCGGCCGTCAGAAGCATCAGGATCGTGCTCATGGCCATGGCTTGGGCGAAGTTGAGGCTGCCCGGCTGTCCCAGCAGCCGGAAGATGGCGATGGGCACCGTGGGCACGTCAGGGCGGGCGATGAATAGGGTCGCCCCGAACTCGCCCAGCGAGACGGCGAAGGCGAAGCCTCCGCCGACCAGCGCGGCGCGCGCGATGACCGGGCCATCGACCGCCAGCCATGTCCGCCGAGGGGAGGCGCCCAGGACCGCGGCCGCCTCGCGCAGGCGGGGCTGGATCGAGCGGATGAGGGGCACCGTGGCACGCACCACGAAGGGCATGGCCACCAGCGTGTGGGCGATGGGGATAAGCAAGGGTGATGTGCGCAGGTCCAGTGGCGGCTCGTCCAGTGCCACGATGAACCCGAAGCCCAGCGTCACCGCGGAGGTGCCCAGCGGCAGCATCAGCAGCGCATCCAGCCCGCGCGAGCTCCAGCCCCGCCGGTAGGCGATGACGGTCGCCGCCATGAGGCCCAGCAGCGAGGCGAGGATCACGGTGAGTCCCCCGAAGAGGAGGGAGTTGCCGATGGCCTCGACGGGCGGCACGAAGGCACCGAGCCGGCCGCCCGCCTGGAACAAGGCCCGGTAGGCCGCCAGGCCGTGCCCGTCGCCCGAGGCGAAGGAGCGCTCCACCAGGACGAACAGCGGGAGCGCGAGCAGGAGGCCCATGGAACCTAGTGTCGCGCCCACCACCAGGCGGCTGCCGCGGTCGGCCACGGGGCGAGTGGCGTCGGCGGCTGGACGGAGACGCTGCTCGATGGTGAGGCGATCCTGCAGGCGACCGTAGAGCAGCAGGAGCGACAGCACGCTGGCCATCTGGAGCAGCGCCAGGGCAGCCGCCACGGGCAGGTCCAGCAGGAGCGCCGTGGTGCGGTAGATCTCCACCTCCAGGGTGGCCGTGCCGGGACTGCCCAGCAGCAGGATGACCCCGAAGGAGGTGAACGTGAACAGGAAGACGATGGCCGCGGCAGAGGCGATGGCCGGCCAAAGCAACGGCAGGGTCACCTGACGGAAAGCCGTCCAACGCGTCGCGC